>JAQIBY010000048.1 GCA_027858835.1 Bacteroidales bacterium
GAAAAAAGAAATTTATTGATGAGTTTTTAAAGGCATAAAGACTTCTGAAAAAGTAAAAGGAGTCCAAAAATGAACTCCTTTCTTTTGACTTTTTCGTCAGTCATCAAGTGTATCCCTGGCAGGTTGCTCTCCAGCAGATCCTGCGTCCGTTTAGCTTGACAAATCAAAAGTAAGTGAAAGAAATTAGATCTGGATATTTTGAAAGAAAAATCACCAACTATTTTGTCCACTTGAAGAACAAGTGTTAAAAAAACCAACTATTTTGTCTATTACGCCAAAAACATTATATTTGTGCGTAGATATACGAATGGTTTTTCAAGGATAGATAAAATTGGTGCACATGAATCAAATTCGACTTTTTTTTAGCTTGCTCGTGCTGTTTTTAATTGTGAGTAATGTTTCTTTTTCTCAGGGAGTTGCAGTAAATACAGATGGCAGTAATGCCGATAATTCTGCCATGCTCGATGTGAGTTCCAATAATAAAGGGATGCTGGTGCCACGTGTCAGTATTGCCGATTTAAATACAGGAACTCCGGTAAGTACTCCTGCCGTATCCTTATTGGTTTACAATACGAATGTTGCAACAGGTGTTGGATATTATTATTGGGATGGAAGTAAATGGGTACGCCTTACAATTGCTGATGATTTGGATTATGTGGATGGAAATGGAGTTGCAACCCGCATTGCATTCTGGTCTGATGCAAATACACTTACTTCTGACGCAAATTTGTATTGGGACGATGCAAATAATCGGCTGGGTATCAGAACATCATCACCGACAACTCCATTATATCTTGACGCTTCTGCTCACAACGGCACAGCAATGATTGTTGACCGGTATGCCTCAGGTGGGGTTGCATCCATTCAGGCAGGTCCATCCAATGAATATTTAATGCTTGAAGGACAGGGAACCACTGGTAAGGTTGGGATAAATTTTTATTCATCAGGAGATGTGTTATTAGCTCAAGGAGGTGGTAATGTAGGAATAGGGACAACAGTACCTTCTGCAAAATTTCATGTTGATGGAAGCGTACGTTTTCAAAATTTGGGCACTGGGGCGCAAACAACCGGATTAATGGTTGATGCAAGCGGAAATGTAACAGGCAGAACGCTAAACATTACAAATTGGGATGATGCGTATTCTTGGGGAGACCATGCCTTAGCTGGGTATATAACAAGTGAGCGTTATCTTCCCGATGATCCGGCGACAAGCAATGTGGATATGAATGATTTTGAAATTCAAAATGTTAAAGCACTACAAGGAATTGATTGGGATGATAACTCGGGAGGCACAGATAATAAATATCGGATATTGTGGAGAGATGGGGCGCATCAGTTTTACAATGGTGGTGTTGTTGTCGGTAGTTATGGAAATGGAACATGGGCAGATTTGACTGATGGAAGGCTAATCGTTGAAGAGCGACTTGGTGTGGGAACGATTAGTCCTACAGAAAGTGTCGATATTACAGGAAGCGCAGTAGTTTCAGGTGATTATTATTTGAATTCAGGGCACTATATAGGAATAAAAGGTGATAATAATATTGTCATCGACGATGCAAATCCAACATGGCAGGGAAATAATTATGGTGGTGTAATTGAATTCAGAGGAGATAATGTACTAAACCAATCAAAGCTAAATGCCGGAGGACTAGAACTGGAGCGAGATATTGAAGTTACAGGGCGGTATTTTGATAGTAACTCCTCTGCCGGCAGTGCAGGACAGGTCTTGTCTTCAACAACTACCGGGACGCAATGGGCAAAGGCACAGGTTATACAATCAAATTCAGCAACAGTAACTGCAGGAAATTGGTATCGAATTGCATCAAATACAGGAAACCGTGCAGATGCTTCCTTTACTTTGAGAGACCAAATTAGTGGCGGTGGGCATAGTACTATGAGGTTTCATGCCGGAGTGAATTATGGAAATGCCAGTGGAATTAGTTTTAACTTAGTTTCACATTCAATTTATGGGTCTGCTACCTTCACAAAAGTCAGAATTATTCGCAATGGAACATATGATGGTGCATATCTCGAAGTATATTGTAATCGCAGTGGAAGTGTTGAGTACGATTTATATGATAACTTCCAGTCTTCAGGTTGGATCCCAGAAGACTGGACAGCAGGAAGTGTCCCTGCAGGTTGGACCACTCATGAATATGAAGCTGATCGATTGCTTGCCATTGGAGCCTCTGATGACATTTTAAGCTTAACACGAAGTGGTGGTTTTGGGATTGGAACAGCCTCACCCTCCGCTCAATTCCACACAACTGGTAGTGTCAGATTTGCCAATTACACGAATGGATTTTTGCAAGTTGACGGAATCGGAAACCTTAGTGTTGGCACAGGAAGTGATTTATTTACTGCCGGCGATGGACTATCGTGGAGCGGTACAACACTTAATAGTATTTGGCGTGAAAATGGGACTTCAATATATAATGGAAATTCCGGGAATGTTGGTGTAGGAACCAGTTCTCCAGGTCAAAAACTTGAAGTTGCCGGAACATTCGAAGTTGATAATGCCAGTAGCGGAGCCTTAGCTCATTTAAAAGGCGGTTCAGATGATACCTCCTACGAATGGATAGGCTTTTATTCGGGAGAAACCAGACAGGGAATCATGCTATGGGATGGTTCATGGTCGGGTGCAGGGAATCGAAGTAATGAGTTTTCCATTACTGCTGAAAATGGCAACTGGCTGACACTGACAAGTGGTACCGGAACAAGCATTTTGGGTGGTAATGTAGGAATTGGAACGACAACTCCATCCAGTAAATTAGAAGTTGATGGCTGGATTGGGCGAACTGCACACAACAATGGAGCGTTAGTTGGTTCTTATAATAATATAGCATCAAATGATGCATTTACAAATCCCATTTATGTGATTGGTGCAAGTTATAAACCTGATCAATCGGTATTAAGTAATATGTATGGGATTGGGTATACGCATACGAATGCCTCTTTTGTAAATAATAGCGACGGGTCTTGGGGTATGTATGTTGCCGCTGATGGTGATGCCCGTATCTGGCTGGCTGCATCAGCTTCCGGAGATTCGTACTTTAACGCTGGGGATGTGGGTATTGGTACGACATCTCCATCCGAAAAACTGCACGTAAATGGGGGATCTGTGTATGCAAATTCCAACAATGGCGAGTGGTGTGAGTTGGCAGATAATGTATGGGAAGGATCATATGCTCGCTCTGACAGTGACGATGGTGCACAAGGTTATACCACTAGCCAGTATTATAGTGGTGTAAGGGGAGATGGCCCCGGGTATATGGAAGTTGACAGATCTATATGGGGAGATGATTATTATTATAGCGAAGGAGGGACCTATGGAAGAGGCTTTGAGTCATGGGGGTCTGGTGGCAGCTATGATGAAAAAGGTGGTACAGGTGTTTATGGTAGTGGTACAAATACGGGTGTTGTCGCGTTTGGTGGAGATGTGGATTACTGGAAATCCGAAGAACCTAATTTACAAACCCTTTTTCAAGACGGTTATTCTTCCGGTACAGGCATTGCAGCTTCTGCTGCTGTTGGTTCCAGATTGTCCGGTTCTCAGTTTGGCACAATTACAAATTCTAAAGGCGTAGGATTGATAGCAAGTTCTTCAAATAATGTTTCTGCATATTTCAAAGAAAATACGGTTACGCGTGGTGCTCAGGCAAAGCTTTTGGTTGATGAAAATGGGAATGCTGAGCTTGCATATTCAGTTGTGTCGCAAGGACAAAAAATAATCATCTCAGGCTCCGGTGTGTTTGTTGATGGAATGGCAAACTTGTTGTTTAATCCGTCATTAGCAGCATTTATTGAGGATGCACGAAGTTTATCTGTTAATATAACGCCCACTGAAATGCCGGATGGTTTTTGGGCTGTTACTGAAAAATCAAGAAATGGATTTACAGCAGAGTGTAACGAGAGTGATTTTAGTTTTGATTTTGTAGTTATTGCTACAATTTCTGAACAAGTTGAAATGCCTGCTGAAATTACAGAATCCCAGTTTATTGAGATGTTAAATGCAGCTGCTAATTTTGAAATTAATCAAGTGGAAAAAGATCCCGATGGGAAATCAATGTTATTTACAAAAGAAGAGCGTGATGCATGGTCTAAACAAAATATTCAACAAAATGACATGAACACTAATGAGCAAGAAATAGTAAAGGATTAATGTTGAGATTTTTATTAATTGAATTTAGATTTTTTGTATATTTGCAAACAGCCGTAATTAAGTAGATTATGATAGATAAATTAAAATACGTATTCCTTAGTATTATTATACTTCCATTTGCTGTTTTTGCACAAGGGCTTAAGGTGCAATCAGGCACAAATCTGGTGGTCTCTAATGCTGCTAAACTCGTGCTTTCTGAAAATGCAAATTTTGAAAATGCAGGGAGCTTTACCCATGGAAATGGAGAGGTGATTTTTAGCGGAAATGTAAATCAGGAAGTTGCCGGAACATCAACAAGTACTTTTTATGATTTAGATATTAATAAATCTGCCGGTGATTTACTCGCTGCAGGAAATTTTAATGTTGCTAATCAATTAAAAATGACCAGCGGACAATTGGATTTGCAAAATGCTGCCGTTGATCTCGGCACAAGCGGAAACATCGTGAATGAAACCGAAGCCAACCGAATAAAAGTTGGTAATACAGCAACAAATACTGGAACAATTCAAGCAACCCGAACTGTAAATAGTGTTACCGATTTTAATCCCGGAAATCTTGGTGTATTAATTTCCACGGATGTGAATATGGGAAGTATTACCGTTGTTCGCGGACATCAAGTGCAACAAGGCAGCGGATCTTTTACTAGTAATTTTAGTGTGGCAAGATATTATGAAGTGCCGAATATTGGGCAATTAGATGCCAATGATCAAGTGAAATTGAATTATTGGGATGCTGAACTGAATGGACATACTGAAGCAAATTTGGAAATCTATCAATGGGTTGAAGAAGGCAGTGCTCCGGCATGGTGGACGCCTTTGCTTGGTAGCGTAAATGCCGGGTCTAATCTTGTATCACCTGGTGCTGCCCCTTATTCTGATTATTTTGATCCTCCAAATTGGTATCCGTTTAATTTTACAGAGGTGTTTACCCTTGGAAGCAAAGACAATCCGCTTCCGGTTGAATTAATTCGCTTTGACGGTACATGCCATGGCAAATTTGCAATTCTACAGTGGGAAACCGCTTCAGAACAAAATAATGAAATGTTTCTTGTTGAGCGTTCAATTGACGGGGAAACGTTTAATGTCATTGGAACGATTGATGGTGCAGGCGATAGCAATCAGCCATTGGCTTATGAGTTTTACGACACAAAACCTTTACCCAAAGCATATTATCGCTTAAAACAAGTGGATTTTGACGGAGCATTTGAGTATAGCAATATGCTTAATTTAGCCTGTGATGATGTGCCGGATCCAATGTTTACGGTGTATCCGAATCCGTTTAAATCTGAATTGCATGTATTGGTGAGCGATTTACCCGAAGAAGCTTTTCTGCTTGAACTTTACACCATTGAAGGCAAGCAAATTATGCAAGAGAAATTGTTCGCATCAAGCGAAGGCTTACATAAAATATTACAACTTGATAACTTAGTGCCTGCAATGTATGTAATTCGTGTTATTAGCGGGGATTTTGTGAAAAGTTATCGAATTGAAAAGCAATAACATTTAGCAGATTTTTTATTGGAAACACACTGCTCGCGCCCTGACGGAGGCGCTTACCCCGCTGTGCTGCATAATTTATTTTGAGCCGTTGTAGCATAGCCGCCGGAGAAGGCTCATAGCTGCAATGTGCGAAAATAATTATGCAGTGCAGCGTGTATTAGCCGCAGGCAGTAAAGGCGCCCAACACATAAACTCCATGTTTACATTCGAATAATAGATTTTTGTATGTGTTATGATTTTTGTACATTTGAGGAAACCCCAAAAATGAAAATTATGAAACTAAAATCTCTATTTGCTTATCTTATTGCCTTTTCTTTTGCTGCTTTTTTGTTTTCAGCTTGTGAAAAGGATGATGACGATGATGATAATCAGGACAATACTCAGATTACCAATGAACAGGCTTTGCAGGTGATCAGTGACTATGCCATTGCGCAAAATATGTTTGCTGAGGCAACGGATGAAGCGGATAATGCAGCCCGTGTTTCTGACGATAGTTTGGAAAATAACAAAGGGGGTAAAGCAGTGAGAGATGGTTCTTATCCTGAAATTAGCATTACTCCTTTCGACTTAGAAACTTGGCCAAAAACTATTCGAGTCGATTACGGACCAATAAATATGATGTGTGAAGATGGACGCAATCGTCGTGGGATTATCAACATTGTAGCAACTGATTTTTACAGAAATTCAGGTTCTGAATTAACAACTACCTTTGAGGATTTTTATCAGAATAATTACAAGGTGGAAGGAACTCGTATTTGCACCAATAACGGTGAAAATACTGCCGGAAATCTTACTTATGGCTTAATTGTGAACGATGGACATATTACCACACCGGAGAGCAAACACATTTATTACGAAGAAAACACCGTACGCGAATGGGTAGCCGGAGAGGAAACACTTTTGAACCCTTGGGATGATAATTATTTAATTACCGGCGATCAAACTGGTGTTAGCTCGGACAGCATTGATTATCAGCTGAATATACATACCACATCTCCTTTGGATGTGCTTGTCGCATGCAAATGGGTACGTGCCGGATTGCTTGACCTCGACATCGAAGATTTTCCAACCATTACCATTAATTATGGAGACGGCACTTGCGATAATCAAGCAACAGCAACCATTTATGATGTGGAATACCCGATTGTGTTGGAGTAAGGGCTGATAATCAGTATTCTCTCATTGCGCAAACCTGATTTTGCTGTTTTATTTTAATTGATTTGCTATATTTTTTATTTTTCATCTTCTGAATGATCTTAAATTCATCAGAAAGTAGGTAGATATGTCTATATCTTAAATATAATTAACCTGATGTAATGTTACTAAGCATTTTTGTTGTATATTAGCTTATTGGGGACATAAATATATATAATATATGAAAAGCATGAAATTCTTTTTCGCTATTGTGGCGATTAGTGTATTACCTACAATTGGTTTTTCGCAGGCAGTTTCAATTAATACTGATGGTTCTGAGGCTGACGCTACAGCAATGTTGGAAGTGAAATCAACAAATTCAGGGGTCTTAATTCCCAGAATGACATCCCTGCAACGAACCAATATCTTGAATCCTGCCGAAGGCCTTTTGGTTTATGATACGACAACTGATTCATTTTGGTATTATGATAACGGAGCTACTGTGTGGACAGAGTTGAGCGGAGCCGCCGGTGGAACATGTTCGACACTGAATGAAGCATATAATTGCGGAGGAATGGGTGCCGGTAATTCAATTACCACCGATTATGGTGCATTAACTTTAAATACCAGTTCGGGAGCATCAAATAATGATGCAATGATAATTACAACAAACAAAGGAACGGCACCTAGCCCCGGAAGTGGTATTACCGTTACTAATTCTGCGCATGGAGGTGCGATTTCCGGTGAAGTAACAAATAGTGCAAATCAATATAGTGCTGTTTATGGTGCCATTGGTTCGGCAAATAATAATAGTACTGTCGGGGCTTTCCCTGCCGGGATTGCCGGATATTATGATGGTTCCGGGATTGGAGTTGGTGTGTGGGGACATGTCAATGCCTGAATAGGGTTGACCGTTTAAAACTATTTACTAATTATGTTTTTACACATTAAATTCTGACTATACTTAATTTGTTTTGTTGTCATCTTTAATAATTTAACATTCCTA
>JAQIBY010000066.1 GCA_027858835.1 Bacteroidales bacterium
TAGGAATGTTAAATTATTAAAGATGACAACAAAACAAATTAAGTATAGTCAGAATTTAATGTGTAAAAACATAATTAGTAAATAGTTTTAAACGGTCAACCCTATTCAGGCATTGACAAACTCCCGACACCTGACCTCTGACACCTGACCCCTGTTACAGCCCCAACGGCGATGCGGTGAGCCCAGTCGAACTGGGCGATAGCGTCAAGAAATTTCGGAGAAAGGGAAAACGATTGTCATTCAATAGAAATTTCCATCAAAAGATTTGTACTTCTCGGAATCTTTTACTTATATTTGCACACTAAATTTTTGCCCAGATGGCGGAATTGGTAGACGCGCTGGTCTCAAACACCAGTAGTAGCAATACTGTGCCGGTTCGACCCCGGCTCTGGGTACAAAGCCCTCGCAAGAGGGCTTTTTACATATAAACTGTACAGCGATGACTAAGCATCCAAATCCTGAAAAACAGCGACAGTTTGACCTGCATTACTTGCAGATGGCACAAATTTGGGCGAAAAATTCTTACTGCATACGTCGTCAAGTTGGAGCATTAATTGTTAAAGACCGCATGATTATTTCAGACGGGTATAATGGAACACCGGTTGGTTTTGAAAATGAATGTGAAGACGAAAATAACAAGACAAAACATTATGTCTTACATGCTGAGGCCAATGCCATTACTAAAGTTGCAAAATCCGGTAATAACAGTGAAGGCGCAACTCTATATGTCACCACATCTCCATGCATTGAATGTTCAAAATTAATTATTCAAGCAGGCATTGTGCGTGTTGTGTTTATTCAAAAATATTCAAAAAACGAAGGACTCGAACTTTTAGCACGTGCAGATGTTGAAGTAGTACATTTTAAAATGGATAATGATGAATAAACGTTCAGTATTTCTCCCGCTTATTATTGCCTTATCTGTCGTGGCAGGGATTTTCATTGCCGGATTAATAGCGCAAGATAATCGCTCAATGTTTGCAGTTGAACAAGCGAAATCCAATAAGCTGAATGCTATGTTGGATTTTATTTCGGAGAATTACGTGGACACAGTAGCCAAAGCTGAAATTATTGAACAAGCCATTCCAAAATTTCTGGAACAACTTGACCCACACTCTGTGTATATTCCTGCAGAAGACCTTAAAGCTATGAATGAGCCTCTGGAAGGCAGCTTTGAAGGAATTGGCATACAATTCAACATGAAAAATGACACGCTCCAGGTTTTACATATCATTTCAGGCGGACCATCACAAAAGGCGGGATTATTACCCGGCGACCAAATTATTAGTGTTGATGACAGTATAATTGCCGGAGTAGATGTTTTCACTCAGGATGTGATGAAAATGCTAAAAGGTGAAAAAGGAAGTGTCGTTAAGGTGGGTGTACTTCGTCCAGGAAATAATGAGCTGCTTTATTTTGAAATCATTCGTGATAAAATTCCGATTTACAGTGTGGATGTTGCGTACATGCCGACATCAAATATCGGTTACATTAAAATATCAAGTTTTTCCCATACGACATATAATGAATTTATTGAGGCAGTGAATTTGCTGAAAACACAAGGAATGAAAAAACTCATTCTGGATTTGCGCTCAAATACAGGCGGCATAATGGATGCAGCGACGAAAATAGCGGATGAATTTTTACCGGGCGGGAAAATGATTGTTTACACCCAAGGTCGTAAGCACGGTAAAATTGAAACCATGTCAACCGACAATTATCGCCAATGTGTAAATCTGGATCTTGCAGTCCTTATTGATGAGTTTTCCGCTTCGGCAAGCGAAATTGTTGCAGGTGCAATTCAAGATAATGATCGTGGATGGATTATCGGACACAGATCCTTTGGAAAAGGTTTGGTGCAAGAGCCCGTAAAATTTAATGACGGTTCAGCATTGCGATTGACTATTGCCCGCTATTACACACCATCCGGTAGATGCATACAAAAAGATTACGGAAACGATTTGGAAGATTATTATAGTGATATTTATAATCGTTATGCAAATGGTGAATTGACTTCTGTGGATTCTACTCATTTTGACGATTCTTTGAAATATTATACTCCTGAAGGACGCATTGTTTACGGTGGAGGTGGCATTATGCCGGATATTTTTGTCCCAATAGATACCAGCATGAACGATTTGTATTTTAAAATTCGAAACCGTAATTTGGTGTATGAATTTGCCTTTGAATATACCCGCCTTCATCGCGATGTTTTGAGCCAATATTCCAATGCCAAAAGTCTTGAAAGCCATTTAAAATCCAAACAAGTATTTAATGAATTTACCGAATTTGTTAAATCATCCGGAATTCAATTCTCAGCACAAAATATGTCCGAATCACAACAATATATTGAGGTGCAGCTTTATGCTAGCATCGCCAGAAATATTTTGAATGATGAAGGGTTTTATCCAATTATTCATCGTATTGATGATGACTTTTTGAAAGCAAAATCAGTGCTGGAATCAAATCGACAACTTGGTAAAGGATAACAATCACTAAATTAGACCTAACTTAGTGATTAAGTTCACCGATTTAGATTGAATTTGGTGATTTTGAAAAATATTGCTATCTTTACAAAAAGATACTCTATGATTTATCGATTGCTAAGTCAACACATAGAAAAAAAGCTTTCAGACAAGAAGGTCATATTAGTTTTTGGCCCTCGGCAAACCGGAAAAACCACCTTACTAAAGTCTATTTTCGAAAATAAGCAGTCTGTACTTTGGCTCAATGGAGATGATCAAGACAGTCAGATTTTATTCAATGAAGCATCAGTCAATCGGTTTAAAACACTGTTTAATTCTTACAAATACTTAATCGTTGATGAGGCACAATCCATACCTGAAATTGGTCTCAAATTGAAACTTATCACAGATCATTTACCAGAAATTAAATTGATAGCAACCGGATCATCTTCTTTTGATTTAGTCAATAAAACCAGTGAGCCATTAACCGGAAGAAAATGGGAATATCAATTGTTCCCCCTATCTTATGCTGAACTTTGTCAACACCATGGTTTGTGGGAAGAAACAACGATGCTAAAACATCGTTTAATTTACGGGTACTATCCAGAAATCGTAATGAACCCCGGAAATGAAAAGGAATTATTGAATCAATTAGCAAGCTCATATTTATATAAAGATGTGTTGATTTGGGGAAACATCAGACATTCAGATACACTTATTAAACTACTGCAAGCACTGGCATTACAGTTAGGAAATGAAGTTTCTTATAATGAATTAAGTCGTACTCTGGGCATTGATAAAATCACCGTTGAAAAATATATCGACTTACTTGAAAAAGCATATGTTGTTTTCAGGCTACATGCATTCAGCAGAAATGCAAGAAATGAAATAAAACGAGGAAAGAAAATTTACTTTTATGATAATGGGATTCGTAATGCCCTCATTTCGAATTTTAATGATATTGATTTACGTAATGATAAAGGTGCTCTGTGGGAAAATTTCTTGATTTCAGAACGAAAAAAATATCTGGCATACCATCATATTTGGGCAAGTGTTTATTTCTGGCGAACACACACCCAAGTAGAACTCGATTATATTGAAGAAGCTGATGGAAAACTCATGGCTTATGAATTTAAATACAATGATGCTAAAGCTTTAAAATCAAAGGTGCCGGGATATTTTACGGCCAATTATCCAAATTATGAATTCAAAGTAATTTCTCCTAAAAATATCAATGAATTTTTGAATCCAAATACAATTAATCACTAAATTAAGGCTAATTTAGTGATTCTATTCACCGAATTAGGTCTAATTTGGTGATTTTGATTAATTATGCTGACACATCATATTCCCTCAAGGCATCGTTCAGTGATGTCTTTTTATCGGTTGAAGCTTTGCGTTTTCCAATAATGAGCGCACAAGTAACCTGATATTCACCTGCAGGAAATTTTTTGGTGCAAGATCCCGGAATCACAACGGAACGTGCCGGAATTCTGCCTTTCATTTCCACAGGTTCTTCACCGGTAACATCAATAATTTTTGTAGATGCCGTCAACACGACGTTCGCACCGAGTACTGCCTCCCGCTCTACATGAACTCCCTCAACAACAATGCATCGGGAGCCGATGAAGCAATAATCTTCAATAATAACAGGAGCTGCCTGTACAGGTTCTAAAACGCCACCGATTCCTACTCCACCGGAAAGATGCACATGCTCCCCGATTTGAGCGCAAGAACCCACCGTTGCCCAAGTATCTACCATAGAATATTCTCCCACGTGAGCACCGATATTTACATAAGAGGGCATCATAATTACGCCTTTGCTCAGAAAAGCACCGTATCGTGCAATCGCATCGGGAACAACCCTTACTCCCATCTCAGCAAATCCCTTTTTTAAAGGAATTTTGTCGTGATATTCAAAAATCCCATGCTCGATCGTTTCCATTTTTCGAAGCGGGAAATACATGATTACTGCTTTTTTAATCCAATCATTCACTTTCCATCCGGTTTCGGAAGATTCATCGGGTTCAGCAACTCTGATTCGTCCTTTATCCAAATCCTCAATGGTATTATAAATCGCAGTTTCAGTGGCTTTTTCTTTCAACAAATCCCGGTTATTCCAGGCATTTTCAATTAAAATTATTCGTTCTTTCATGCAGTGAGATTTTACAATAATCCGAGTTCCAGTTTGGCTTCATCACTCATTTTTTCTTTATCCCAGGGCGGATCAAAAACAATATTAACATTCACCTTATTCACGCCTTTTGCACGTAAAACTGCAGTTTCAGTCATCATAACAATACTTTCAGCCATTGGACAATTTGGTGCAGTCAGTGTCATATCAATTTCCACATTGTTATCATCGTCCATATCAATGCGATAAATCAAACCGAGATCATAAATGTTTACAGGAATTTCCGGATCAAACACTTTCCGTAATTGTTTAACAATTTCTAATTGTATATTTTGTTGATTCATAGTTATTTATTTAAAATTATGCTTTCGCATTAAATGCCATTGCATATGCTTTTATGCGTTTAATCATGGCCAATAAGCCGTTGGATCGTGTCGGTGAAAGATGTTGATGCAAACCGATTTTATCAATGAAAGATAATTCAGCATCCAAAACATCTTTAGGAGTTTCTCCTTCCAAAGCACGAATTAATAAACTGGCAATTCCTTTCGTAATAATAGCATCAGAATCGGCTTTAAAACGCATTTTACCATCTTTCAGTTCGACAATAATCCATAATTTAGACTGACAGCCGTCAATCAGATTATCATCTGTTTTTTCTTCAGGACTAAGTGGTGTCAATTCATTTCCCAAATCAACGAGGTAAGCATATTTGTCCATCCAGTCATCAAAAATGGAAAATTCCTCGATAATTGCATTTTGTTTTTTTTCTATACTCATAATACAAATTCAACAATTAAAAAATCGCTTTGTTTATTAACTCAAAATCATTTGAATTTTATTCAGATTTTCAACCAATTTATCAATTTCTGCTTTGGTATTGTACAATGCAACAGATGCACGAATTGTTCCTGAAATTCCATAATGTTGCATAACGGGTTCAGCACAATGGGTTCCGCTACGTACTGCTATACCGGTTTTATCAAGCATAGTTCCCATATCATAAGGATGAATTCCGTCCATGACAAATGATAAAACAGAGGTTTTTTTCTTCGCTGTACCTATCATTTTTAAGCCCTCAATTTGAAGGAGCTGTTCTGTTGCATAAGCAAATAAATCATGTTCGTATTTTATAACATCCTGCATTCCAATATCTTCAAGATATTTAATTGCGGCTTGTAAACCAATTGCGGCTACATAATTCGGCGTTCCGGCTTCAAATTTAAATGGTAATTCATTATATGTTATTTTATCTAAACTCACCGATGAAATCATCTCTCCTCCTCCTTGATAGGGAGGCATTTCATCCAGCAACTTTTCTTTTCCATAAAGGACACCTATCCCGGTAGGTCCATAAATTTTATGTCCGGAAAAGGCCAGAAAATCACAATCTAAATCCTGCACATCAACGGATAAATGCTGTATAGATTGAGCAGCATCAACAAAAACGGGAACATCCGCTTCATGCGCAATGCGTATCATTTCCTTTACGGGATTAATTGTCCCCAATACATTGGAAACATGTGTTATCGATATAATTTTAGTTTTTTCTGTAATTGCCGATTGAAATTTTTCTAAGGACAAACTCCCGTCTTCTTCAAAAGGTAAAACAATTAGCTTTGCAGATTTTCGCTCAGCAAGCATTTTCCAAGGGACAAAATTGGAGTGATGTTCCATTTCCGTAACAAGAATTTCATCACCTTGCTGAATATTTTTCTCACCGAAACTAAATGCAACTAAATTAACTGCCTCTGTAGTACCACGAGTGAAAATGATTTCATGTGTATGTTTTGCATGGATAAAATCGGCAATGTATTTCCTTGCATTTTCATGTGCTGAAGTGCTTTCTTCACTGAGGTAATGCACTCCGCGATGAATATTTGAATTAAGCCGAAAATACAAATCATTCATGGCTTCAATAACGGATACCGGTTTTTGAGTGGTAGCAGCATTATCAAGATATATCAGTGGTTTCCCATAAATTTCTTGTTTTAAAATGGGAAAGTCCTTTCTTATGTTTTGAATATTCATTTTCAATTCAACTTATTTTTCTGTGGTGTAAATGTACAAAAAAACTAAGGGAATGAAAGAAAGAAACAGTGATCAATAAAATTAAGATATTCAATCCGCTTTTATGAAGTTTCAAAAAACTCGGTTAAAATAAAAAACTATTCGAAAATCATTTTAACCGTTTTCATTTCATATTCCCGAATATTGTGCGATTTATCTTGCAAAATAAGATATCCAAGTTCATTGACATCAATGATTTTTGCTTCAAATTGTTCGAAATCATCCTGATATTTCAGATATTTTTTATATCCAAGCAATTGAGCGAGATATTGTTTTTTAATTTGTGAGTAGTGTCCTTCTTTCAATCGATAATACCATTTATCCATTGCATCAGCAAGTTCATACACTAAATCGTCAGGAGAAACATCAAAGCCAAGGTTAACAAGAGAAACCGGATTGGAAATTTCAAAAGGGAATTTATTTTCATTGACATTTAAACCGATTCCGATTCGTGTATTTTCAATCACATCACCGGAAATTTGATTTTCAATTAATATCCCTGATATTTTCTCATCTCCAACTAGAATATCATTAGGCCACTTTATACGCGATTTAACGCCTGTTTCAGCCAATGTATCCTGTACGGCGAGGCTTGATGTCATAGAAATAAAAAATTGCTTGTCGGGTGCTAAAAAGCGCGGGTATTTAACGAAGCTCACCGTGATATTTTTTCCAACAGTAGAATGCCACAAATTCTTACCCATTCCGCGTCCGGCAAGTTGTTTTTTAACACTGATAGCAAATTCTGTATGAGATTTCAGTAGTTCAGTAAATTTAAGCGCTTCCTGATTACTGGATTCACATACATCAACATGGATAATTTTCGCACACATTAAAATCTAATATTAATTGAACATTCAGCAAAATCTGCTTGTGCATAATTTGCTTTAATAAACACACCAAACGAAATATTTGCCTGATTATTTCTTGTATCCCGCAAATAATATTTCAAACCCAAGCGATTTGAATTCCAGTTTTTAACAAAGGCAGAAAATCCGGTTTCATTATTAAAAATTTCGGCATAATTGCGTAAAAATGGTTTTGTCACATCCACACCAAATTCGCCGTATAAAGCGACATGTCCCATACACATTTCCTGACCGAAAAACAGCGTTGAATAAAGACTTTGTTTCAATGGATTTTCATTCGGAACTAAATTATTTTCAACAAATTGGTAAAATGAACGATAGTGTCCGAGATTTAATCCAAAACTAATTCGATAAACAGAAGAAATATTTTTCCCGAATTGTTGTTTTAAGGTATAAACAGGATAAACGGGTCCGCCATAAGGTTTTACCGACGACCCGTAAGAATGTGCTCCAAACGCAAAACCAATTTCATATTGCCATTTTTCAGGAAATTCATCAATCCTTTCATAAAATTCAATGGTTTCATTGGTTTGATAAATTAATCCGATTTTCATTTGAGGCACATTTCCTCCGATATTCGGTAATTTCACATGGCCGTTAGAAAAATGAAATGCACCGACACTATAAATAAATCGGATATTTTTTCTTTGATAAGAGAGTTCCAATTCACCCCGGGTGTAATTTGTGATATGGCTTCCAATTAATGCATTTTCAGGGTTTGTCCAAGGATGATAAGGATTTGTAAAAAATGAAAATCCGAGTCCGGCGGTAAAACTCAATTTTAAGGGCGCTTCAATATTTGTTAAATGCCATCTTAGAAAAGGCTGGATACCGACAACATCGCCGAGAAAATCATTATTCAAATTCCCGAACATAAATTCCACACCGTATTCCGGAAAATTCAAATGCCGTTCCCACTCATTTAAGCCGTTCCCAATTTTTGCAAATTCAAATGTAGAAAACCAGGACATACTTGTTTTAGGCATTCCAGAGTATGCTTCCAGCACTTTACCGGGTCCGGTTTTTACACCATAAATAAAATCTTTAGTTTCAAAATTTTCAGTGTTTTGAGAAAACACCGATATTTGAAATAAGATTAAAACTCCAAAAACAATTCCCTTAAATTTCATTAAATTACAATCCTAATT
This sequence comes from Bacteroidales bacterium, assembly GCA_027858835.1. Taxonomy (GTDB): domain Bacteria; phylum Bacteroidota; class Bacteroidia; order Bacteroidales; family ML635J-15; genus JAQIBY01. Next base: position 8,687 of record JAQIBY010000066.1, read on the forward strand.
TTTCAGATATTTCAAGCATTTTTCGAATGGGTTTTTCTGCTTTTATTCGCAAAGATTCATCCAATGTAACCTCAGGCATTTCGTATTTCAGGCAATTGTACAATTTTTCCAATGAATTCAATTTCATGAAATTACAGTCATTACAAGCACAGGTTGAATCTTTTGGTGGTGCCGGGATAAATTCTTTATCGGGACTTAATTTTTTCATTTGATGAATAATTCCGCTTTCTGTTGCAACAATGTAAGTTTTTGCATCATCTTTTGCAGAATATTTCAGTAAAGCAGATGTTGAACCCACATGATCGGCAACAATCAATACCGGTTTTTCACATTCAGGATGTGCTAATACTTTTGCATCGGGATAATCTTGCTTTATGCGAAGAATTTCTTCAACGGAAAACTCCTCATGCACATGACAAGCACCATCCCAAAGCACCATTTTTCTTCCGGTTACGGAATTAATGTAGTTACCTAGATTTTTATCCGGTCCGAAAATAATTGGTTGATTTTCCGGAAAACTTTCAACAATTTGTTTTGCATTGGTACTGGTAACCACCACATCAGAAAGTGCTTTTATTGCAGCTGTAGTATTTACATAATTTATTACCACATGATTCGGATAATGACTAATAAACTCAGCAAATTTATCAGCCGGAGCTGATTCGGCAAGTGAACAACCAGCATTCAAATCGGGCAAAAGTACTTTTTTATGCGGCGAAAGAATTTTTGCAGTTTCAGCCATAAAATGAACACCGATAAAAACAATTACATCGGCTTTTGTTTTTGCAGCTTCTTGTGAAAGTTTTAAACTATCGCCAACAAAATCGGCAATGTCCTGCAATTCCGGAACCACATAAAAATGCGCAAGAATAACTGCATTCTTTTCTTTTTTAAGGCGTAATATCTCGACCTTCAAATCGAGAAATTTATCAATTGGTTCATCAACAAAACCAATTTCTTTAATTTTATCTATATTCATATATATATTATTATTTATAAATTTAAATTATTAATAATGATAATAATACTTTGTTAAGATGGTTAGCAAATTTATGGCTTTTCCCTTGTAAAATCTAAATTAATTATTTTTTCAGTAAGTTTTAAACAGAATTGTTAATTTTTACTACTTGAAAATGAACAAACTGTTGTTTTTATTAACAGTTGTTAATAGAAATAATCTCTGAAAAGTATTTTATGAAAATCATATTTTTTACTGTGTACTATTTATTGAAAACTTGACAATAAATTTGTGCTAAGTTTTTTTTTAAAACCTAAAATTTTAGTAAGCTATTCTACATTCAAATTTTGCAATTTTATTTATGGATTTTTTTCAAAAATAATATGATAGAATGTGAACTAAATGTTAAGAAACTAAGTCTTTAATCTTAAGTACTTTCACTTGTTATACTTCTGTTTAATTGTTGTTCATCAACAAATTAACAGTAGTTGATAAATAAAAATAGTCTTTTTGTTGCATATATTTAACTAACTGAAAACGAAAGATCTTGCTTTTTTAGTATTTTCTAACGGTTTAAGTTTAACCCGCAAAATGATAGTGACTTATTTCAAAGAACGCTGTTTTTTGGACTCCAATGTGGTGAAAATCTTATGAAAATTTCACAATAAATATTGAAGCCAAATGCTATCAATCAGTTAAGCGAATAATGAAGTAATTTTTCTTTCCTTTTTGGATTAAGATGAATTTTTCATTAATGACAAAAGTATAAGAAATCTGCATTTCATGATTTGTCATTTTTTCCTTATTTATTGACAATCCATTTCCTTTAATAAGCCGTCTTAATTCACCTTTGGAATTGAAAATATTAGTGTCTTCGCAAAGCAATGTTAACACATCTCTTCCTTCTTTAATTAATGATTTATTGACTGTATGCACAGGAACTCCTTCGAATACTGATAAAAATGTTTTTTCATCAATTTGTGATAAATCCTCAGAGGTTGATTTGCCGAACAAAATATTTGATGCTTTGATTGACATTTCCAACGCTTCTTTTGAATGCACCATGATTGTTATTTCTTCAGCGAGGCGTTTTTGTAGCACTCTTAAATGTGGTTCATTTTTATGTTGTTCAATCAGTGCATTAATTTCAGTTTGAGATAATATGGTAAATATTTTAATGTATTTTTCGGCGTCTTCATCCGATACATTCATCCAAAACTGGTAAAATTTGTATGGTGTTGTTTTTTCCGGATCGAGCCAGATGTTTCCGGTTTCGGTTTTTCCGAATTTTCCGCCATCGGCTTTTGTAATTAATGGACAGGTTAATGCAAATGCTTCTCCGCCTGCTATTCTGCGAATCATTTCAGTGCCTGTGGTGATATTTCCCCATTGATCACTGCCGCCCATTTGTAGCTTGCAATCGTATGCTTGATAGAGGTGTAAAAAATCGTATCCTTGTAAAAGTTGATAAGAAAATTCAGTAAAAGACATGCCATCGCCGGAATCTTTTGCGAGACGTTTTTTTACGGAATCTTTTGCCATCATATAATTTACAGTGATGTGTTTTCCGATGTCACGTACAAAATCCAGAAAACTGAAATCTTTCATCCAGTCGTAGTTATTAACAAGGAGTGCTGTATTTGGAATTGTTTCTGAAAAGACCAAAAAATTGGCAATTTGTGCTTTTAAACAAGCTTGGTTATGTCGTAACGCATTTTCGTCAAGCAGATTTCTTTCTTTTGATTTTCCGGAAGGATCTCCAACCATTCCGGTTGCTCCGCCAAGCAATACAATGGGTTGATGCCCTGATAATTGTAAATGTTTGAGCATCATAATTCCAACAAGATGTCCGATGTGAAGGGAATCTGCAGTTGGGTCGATTCCTACATAGGCTTTTACGGTTTCTTTATCGAGTAGCTCTTCTGTTCCGGGCATGGAATCGTGTATCATTCCGCGCCATGTTAATTCTTTTAGAAAATTCATTGTATTGTATTTTTAATATCGCTTACAAAAATCAGTAAAATACTGATGACTACAAAACTAATTTATTATTTAACTCAGTGTTTCACTTTCACACGTGTATGCTGGCACTTAGTGAGAGCATGAGAAGTATTTATTGAATAATAAGTTTTTGGGTATAATGCTGTCCGTTTTTGTTTTTGAAGACCACAAAATATAATCCGGGTGATTTTTTGCCTGACCAAATAAATTGAGGTATGTTTTGATTTAATTGTCCGGTGACAATTTCATGTCCAAGTGTATTGAGTATATAAAATGTTCCATCAAATTTTTCATTTGCCTGAATATTTACTTGTCCAGATGATGGGTTTGGATAGACAGATACATCAAATGCTGCATTTTCCTCAACTGCATGATAAGTATCCCAATCATAAATGGCAAGTGTGTATTCTCCGGGTAAAACTTCATTAATTAGAATATTTTTTGTCATTGTAGAAATGCTTTGATTTTCAACAATAATCCAGTCAGATAATCTATTAGGTCTGTATAATAAACGTAATGAATCAATATCATTTGTTATGAATTCTGCATCAAGATTTGGAAATGATCCTAGTAGAGATGAATTTATTAAATATTTAAAACGTCCTTTAACAATACAATTATTATTAAAATCTCCTTGAATATTAAAGTATCTATGGTTTGCGATAATAAGGCCTTCAATTGGTGATATAAAATCATCTGGTTTTCCTGAATGATGTGCAACATATATGCATGATGTATCTTCAAAGTTTGTAACCTCAAGAGTTATTGGAAAATTACCTAAATTACAAGAACCATTCGATTTTATCATTTCGATTTTTGAAATTTTGGCATCAGAGCATTTTTCATTGACATCAATTGCTACGAACAGGGGATAAAAATCCAATGTAAATATTTGATTTCCAAATTCCCCATCAAATTGCATTCGTTCTTCATGAATTTGGTAATCTTCATCAATAAAACTGATATTAACAATATTTCCGTTTGACATGGTATTTCTGCCGTATAATTGTTGTTTGACAAAAACATTCGCATCGAAAGTTGTGCGGTTGTTTGTAATTAGGGCAGAATCTAATTTATAATGAGGTAATCCGGGTTTAAATACCCAATTATCAAAGAAATCAGTTAAATCAATACCTGACGCTGCGGATAAAATATCACGCATTTCTTCAGAGGAAATATCTTGAAGTGCTTTTTGTTCTAGCATTGCTTTTACTGATGGAAAGAACAGTTCATCGCCGAGATAATCTCTTAAACTGTGGACAACGCTAGCACCTTTGCTATAGGAAGTTGTACCATAAGTAACATCTTGTGGTACCGCATTTAATGCATAAAAATCTCCGTCATCAATATGAGCAGAAAGAATTACGTCTTTGTGATGCGACCGTCTATAATTTTTTCCGGCTTCTTTTCCGTAAAGGAATTCTTCGTTAATGGTTTCAGAATATTCAGCCCATCCTTCGTTAATCCACATTTCTTCAGCTTGATGACAAGTAATATAATCTCCGAACCAGTGGTGAAATAATTCGTGAGCAATTAAATTTTCCCATTGTAACGTACCATCAATAAAGCCGTTTCCAATAGCAATGTTTGTGGCATGTTCCATGGCTCCGTTATTGAAAGGTACAATGGTGTATCCGATGCGTTGCCATTCGTAGGGACCAAAAAGTGTTTCATAAATTTTGCAAGTTGTATCAAGATTTGCAAAAGAGGCAGCAACATTGGATTCTGTTCCAGGATAATGATAAATCTGCACCGGAATATCTCGTTCAATGCCTTGATATGTCCATTCCAAAACTTCATAATCACCCACTGACATGGAAACAAGATAAGTTGGAATTTCATCGCTCATGTGCCAATGATGTACTAAGCTGGAATCGGTTCCTTGAACGATGGTGTCAATATCTGTGAGTAATCCGTTACAGACTGCAAGTTGGTCAGTTTCTGTGGTAATGCTGAAATCATAAGTTGCCCGGTCGATAAAATCATCGATACATGGATACCAAACTCTACCGTAATTATGTGGGATATCTTCGAAAGCAACGCCAAGATTGAATGCATAATTTGACATGAAATAAAATCCTCCCCAATATGGATCCGGTTGCGGATTTCCATGATAATATACGGAAAGATTAATGGTATCATCTTGTGATATTGCATCATTGAGGAAAATATTTAAAATTGTATCATTGTGAGCAAAATCAAGTATCGCATTGTTAAGCAAAATGGAATCGCAAGTCATGGTCAATAAATCCAGACTAAAATGGGAGGTATTGTTTTGTTTTGGCACGATTAGCAAATCAGTTTGTGCCCAAATCATTGATTCATTGTAATTTATATCGTCAATTTTGATGTGATAATGTAAGACATTAATACTATCGCTATGCAAATTTTGAGTAAAGCTGCTTACTGAAAAAATGAGTAAAACTGCTGCAACGATAATTCTTTTCATAATATTAAAAGAGTTTAGATTGATCATCAGGATTTATGATTTGTTTATTCAAATGCTCATATGCAAGTGAAGTGACTTCTCTCCCTCGTGGTGTTCTTTTGATGAATCCTTCCATAATTAGAAATGGTTCATACACTTCTTCGATAGTTCCATCATCCTCTCCTACTGCGGTTGCAATGGTTTTTAATCCGACGGGACCACCTTTAAATTTATCGATAATGGTAAGCAGAATTCGATTATCCATTTCATCCAGACCACGGGAATCAATATTCAGTGCTTTCAGCGCATATTTTGTAATTTCTAAATGAATATGTCCGTCTGCTTTTACTTGAGCAAAATCTCTGACTCTGCGTAAAAGTGCGTTAGCAATACGTGGGGTACCTCGGCTTCTGCGGGCAATTTCCAGTGCTGCATTTTTATCGATGGTAACGTTTAAAATATTCGAAGAGCGGATAACAATTCCTTGTAATGTATTTGCTGTGTAATATTGTAAATGGCTGTTAATTCCGAAGCGGGCTCTGAGCGGGCTTGTCAGTAATCCACTTCGTGTGGTAGCACCGATAAGGGTAAACGGGTCGAGATTGAGTTGAAGGCTTCGTGCTGAAGGTCCTTTATCGATCATAATATCGATACGAAAATCTTCCATTGCCGAATAAAGATATTCTTCCACAACAGGACTCAGTCGATGAATTTCATCAATAAAAAGTAAATCGTGTTTTTCAAGGCTTGTAAGCAAACCAGCTAGGTCACCGGGTTTTTCCAATACGGGTCCCGAAGTCACTTTAAACCCGACATTCAGTTCATTGGCAATAATATTGGCTAGGGTTGTTTTTCCAAGGCCAGGAGGGCCATGTAATAATACATGATCAAGTGCTTCTTCACGCATTCCGGCAGCCTGCACGAAGATTTTAAGATTTTCCACTATACTTTCCTGACCTTTAAAATCTTCAAAGCTTAAGGGTCTGAGAATATTTTCTATCTCGCGGTCTGTACTTGAAAATTGTTCGTTATGTGGATCTAAAAAATCGTCCATTTGTTTTATTTTAATCACTCAAAATTAATGAAAATCCCTTGATGTGGCTAATTTGACTTGTATTAAATTGTAAAAATTTAGTCATCATTTACAAATAAGGCTTTTGTATCTTTAAATAAATCGCCTAGAAATAATTTAAATTTAATCATGTAAATCGGATTTGTGAGTTGCATGTTGAGGTTTTTATTGTCTATTATCATAATTCGATATCCAATACCACCACCGAGTGCAAAATAACGTAAAAATCGGTAATGACCGGTTAAAGCTGCTTCATAATGCAGGACGAATTTCTCATGAAAACGATAGGTGCTGTCGTTAAGGTTTCCTGCAAAATTCGTTCCGCCAAATCCGATTTGTATTGGTAAACTTCCCTCCCAGTGTTTGGTATCGTAAAAGACATATTCACCGAATAAAGAAAAGTAGGCAAAGTTTAAACGTGTGTTTATCGTATCGTTGACGCCATTTGTTTTCACATAAAAGTCGCGCTTAATCGGACTGCTTAAATTATGAAATCCGAGGCCGTATTTTACCACATTATTGTGATCATAACCGAGTTGTACACCCCATAATTTTACTTGTGAGTTTGCTATAAATGAATTTTTGGCGTCAAAACGCAGAAATGTTCTTCCATCTTCATCCAATGCAGTTGAAAAATCGTCTTCAATTGGCTGTGCAAAAGCGTTTATGGCAAGAAAAAGTGCAATTATGACGAATTGTATTTTCATTTTTATGTTTTATTCAGCGTCTTTAAGTTTTTCATCCCACTTGTCCCAACGTTTTCCGTTGATTTTGAAAAGCTCGCCGTTTTTATAATTATAAATCAGGAAAATACTACCGTCCGGATGATATTTGTACCAGTTTCCGTCTTTTGTTCCCATGATATATTCTCCCCGCAATTCGGGTTTTCCATTGGCATACCACCATTCGTGTAATCCGTCGGGTTCATTGTCCACATATTTTCCTTCGAAAATTAATTGTTCAGAATTAAGATAATGTTTCCAAACGCCTTGTTTAAAACCAACTTCATATTTACCAATTTCGGTATGGTCGCCTACATTATAAAACCATTCGCCTTGTTTTACTCCGTCGAAATATTCGCCGCGCTGTATTGTATCTTTTTCCATGGTAAATTCAACAAAAAAGCCTTCTCGTTTGCCTTTGCTGTAGTTTTCTAAGCGCAAAATGTTTCCGTTTTCGAAATACCAAATCCATTCGCCGTGCGCTTTTCCATCTCTGTATTTTCCACGTTGTTCTATTGTGCCGTCCGGGAAATAGAAATCCCAAACTCCGTGACGTTTCCCATCTTTAAAAGCACCTTTTGATCGGATAGATTTGTTAGGATAATAAAAGGTCCATACACTGTCTTTTTCTCCAGTATTAGAAAGTTTTCCTTCCGACTCTAATTCACCGTATTCATTGTAATCCTGTGCTTTTGCGAGGCTGCCGTCCCGATTGTATTGTTTATGTAATCCGACCGGAATAGAATCGATGAATGCGCCTTCGTATTGAATCTTACCGTTTGAATAATAGGATTGTTTGAGTTTGGCATCAATTTTTGCAGCCACTTCCTCGGCAATCACCAATTCTCCTCTGCGATATTGCTGTTCTACGGTAATTTTTCCGTTTCGGGCATATTCACGATACATTCCGTGGCGTTGTCCTGCTAAATAATATGCTTCGATATGAATTTGTCCTCCCGGATAGAATTCAACCCATTTTCCGGTTTTTTGCTTGTCTGAGTTTTTGCGGTTAACCATGCTTGATTCCACCAAAAATCCGTTGTAATACTCAAATAAATTAATGATGGTTCCGGTTGGTGAATATTCCTTGGTTAAACCATGTCGCTTGTCAGATTTATAATTTGTTGTGAAGCGGAGTTTTCCGTTGTCGGGATAATAATATTCCGATACGCCGTTTTTTTTATCCTCGTAATATAATTCTTTGGCTTTCAGGATATTTTTAATTGTGTCCTCGTTTTCATGAATTTTGTATTGATATGAATGTCCGTGTTTTTTTCCCATTTTGTAGGTAATACGCTTTGAAAACATCCCGTTTTCATGATAGAAATTCCAAATACTGTCCAATTCAAAACGGGTGCGTTTTCCTTCTGAGCGCATATTTCCATTCGGATAATAATTTTTCCAATATCCGTTCGGCTGTCCGTCCTCCATATATCCTTCACTGCTGATTTGTCCGTTGGGATAATAAAAGACATTGTATCCGTTGGGATTAATCTCAGACGCCTGAGCTAAGACAATCAGTGTGTTAAGGATTAGCAATATTGTTATTAATATTTTTTGCATTCAGCAAATATCTTAAGCTTTTATGAATAAACGAAAATTTTTATAAATTTATACTTTTATTGGAAATAATTTTAAAATATAGATTATGAGATGCTTATTAATTAGTAATTCAACCATGGCAGGAGAGCCGTATCTTGATTATCCAAAGCAAAATATTGCTGATTTTTTGGGTAAAGAAAAAGTTACCGCTTTGTTTATTCCTTATGCCGGTGTAACCTTTAGTTACGATGAGTATGAGACAAAGGTAAAAACTCGTTTTCAGGAAATTGGTCATGATGTGGTTTCAATTCATAAATTTGATGATCCCGTAAAAGCGGTAAAAGAAGCCGACGCAATTGTGATTGGTGGTGGAAATACCTGGCATTTATTGCGGACTATGCGTGATAATGGTTTGTTAGAACCAATTCGTGAAAAAGTGAAAAACGGAACGCCTTACATTGGCTGGAGCGCCGGTTCAAACCTTACCTGCCCTTCCATCAAAACAACCAATGATATGCCCATCATCGATCCCATGGGTATGGATGCACTCAACCTGATTCCTTTCCAGATCAATCCGCATTTTCTCGATAAAAAAGCTCAGGGTCATGGCGGAGAAAGCCGTGAAGATCGTATCAATGAATTTATCGAAGTGAATAAGGACATGCCGGTTGCCGGTTTACGCGAAGGTTGTATGTTTTTAATTGAAGGTGATAAAATGGATTTAATTGGTATTCATCCTTTGCGTTTATTCAAATATGGTGAAGAACCCAAAGAAATTCCTGTAGGTGAAGATCTTTCTTTCTTATTGAAGAAATAATTCTTTTGAAATATTAGATTAAAAGCAGCTTTCGGGCTGCTTTTTTAATGGTTTCTGTTTTGGTAAAACTTAATTTTTCGCACATTGCGTTTCGCACATTGCGAAAAATATCGTATATTTGATAAAAATATGCAATTATGAATCCGTTTTTATTAAGAGGTTATAAAGGTCCTGATTTTTTTTGTGACCGGGAGAGTGAAACCAATAAAATCATAACAGCTCTGAAAAATGAGCAGGATATTACCTTATATGGTTATCGTCGTTTGGGTAAATCTGCCTTAATAAAACATATATTCCATCATTTGGAGTCTGAATTTACTTGTATTTATGCTGATATTTGGGGAACGACCAATGTTGAGGAGTTTTCCAAAAACTTAATAAATAGTACAATACATAGTAACTTGCTAAGGAAAAAGCGATTCCGGGATAAAGTTTATGATTTTTTAAAGTCCGTTGGGGCATCTTTCAAAATTGATGCGGATGGAAATCCATCAGTTGATGTTATTTATAAAGAAAGAAATACTGCCTTTGACAGCCTTGATGAATTGTTTACTTTCATTCGAAAACTTGATGTTTCTGTTATCATTGCGATTGATGAATTTCAAGAGATTAGAAATTATTCAAATCATGTTCCTTTTGAGGCAAAATTAAGAGCCATCACCCAGAATGCAGGAAATGTACAGTTTATATTTTCCGGAAGTGAAAAACATTTGCTTGCGGATATTTTTACCTCATATCGGATGCCATTTTATCAATCAACACGGATGATGACAATTGATAAAATTAGTGAGGACGCTTATTCTGAGTTTATTAATAGGCATTTTAAATCTGCCAAGAAAGAAATACAAACGGATGTATTGGAATTTATTATGCAATCTTCTTATCGGCATACTTTTTATGCTCAGGCTATGTTGAATCTGTTGTTTAGTGTTTCAAAACGTACTATGGATTTGACAGAATATATGAAGCACTTTAAAAATTTCATTCTTGAAAAAGCTGTGTATTACAGTGAATTACCTGAATTATTGACTAAACAACAGTTTATAATGCTGAAGGCAATTGGTAAGCAGGGAACAATTGCTAATCCAACATCCTCTGAGTTTTTAATACAATCCGGGATAAAGAGCGCTAGCAGTATGCATAGAGTGGTTAATTCACTTTTGGATAAACAATTAATATTGAAGGATGATGATGCTTATCGGCTTTATGATGTGTTTCTTGAGCATTACTTTAAGATGGAGAAGTAATTTTTCGCACTTTGCGTTTCGCACTATGCGAAAAATGAAGCCATCAATTCTTCCCAAATTTGTATTTCAAACCTGCATTAAGGCTGTATCCAGTGCCATCAAATAAAATTTCGCCTTGGTGAATATTTCCTGCTTCCTCAACTTTTACTGCAAGTCTGTTGATATCAACAAAACCCAATGAAAAATTCCCATTTGCCATTATTGAAATGCGCGGACTGATTGCATATTCCAGCCTTAATCCTGCGTTTGCCAAAACAGTCAGCTGTTTTTCGTAGAAGGCTACTGCATTTGTAATTCTAACAGTGTCAGTATGATAGGGGAAATTGTTTTCGTCAAATGCTAAGGTTCCGTCGATATGCTCGTTATCATCATATTTTCCTGATCCTTTTGCCGGAATTAAAAGCGAAAAACCTATATATGGTTTAATTTCCAATTTATTTTCTAAGAGTTTAAAACGATACATGCCACGAAATGGGACAGAAATAAATTCAAAACCTCCCGATCCAAATCCTATTCCGATAAATGAAGTGTCGTTTTCATAATAATAAAAATTCGTTAAATTTTTACCGTTTATTCCTGTTTCAAGTGTCAGGTAATCAGTTATATTGTATCCGAATAGGAGACTTCCGTTAAATTCTCTATTTTTAGATAAATTGTTCCATTTTTTACCAAAAGGGGTAAAATATTCCCCGGTACTTGAAAATAAATACTCTGCTGATCCAGCCTCCAAGCCGAAGTAGAAAGGTGTATTTGATTTTTTAATGGCTTGGTTGTTATCTTTTACCTTTGTTTTAATTGCTTCTTTATTTTGCCACAGATTACTAATTGGAGCTTTAATTGCAAAGGTAATATTTAGATAATTGCCATTGCTGATTTTGTATGCTGGATGATCTGGTCCTGAGTTTTGGCTGTAAATAACTTCTTGATATATGATTGGTGAGAATCCGGTATTGTATGTTGTTGAAAGCCCAAAAATAAAGCGGTTTTTTGTTTGATATTCCAATGTGATTCCTGTTTCCAGTAATATGAAATTTTTACGCAGATTTGAATTTTCTTGAGTTATATATTCGAATTTGTCTTCACTAAAAAGTGAGCTTATTCCACCACCTGAGCCAATATAATCACCATTAAAATTTGAACTTAGGGATCCTTCATCACCGCTGTTTACATCGCTTTCAAAATAATCTAAATTATGACAGTATTTTAAGCCAGTATAGGGAGAAATTAATAATTTGTTATTCAATAGGTTAATGCTTGTTTTTAGTCGAATTGGAAATTGCAGTGAAAATAATGCATTGCTCATATTAGTAGAACTTTGACTCTTAAAACCAATGCTTTCATAATATTCATGAATTATTATCCCTGATTCTATAAACACAGATTCGAGTATCTCCTGACCAACAACAAAGCTTGCATTACCACCAAAGGTTCCATTATTTTTTAAGTGTCCTGCCGGATCGTAGGTTGTGTATTTATCTGATTTATATCCGCCCTCTATCCCTATATAGGTGAGATTTTGTGCGAACACATTTATTAATGTGAAGTAAAAAAGAATATATATTAATATTTTTTTCATCTTATCACTTTTAAAAAGAATAATCATTTTTTAATAGGCCTTTGCCATATTAGCTTATTTCAGTTGAAAGTAAGTAATTTGATATCTTATTATAATTATTTCCCAAATTTGTATTTCAAACCTGCATTTAGGCTGTATCCGGTACCATTTCTTATGATATCGCCCTGTAAAGTGTTTTCTTGTTCTTCAATTTTAATTGCTAAGCGGTTAATATCACTAAATCCCAATGCTAAATTTCCATTTGCGATAATAGAAATACGAGGACAAATGGCATATTCCAATCTTAAGCCTGCATTTGCGACAAGAGAAACCTGATTGTCATAATTTGTTGAGCTTGTAATGGTGTATATGGTATCCCTATCAATTACCGTATTGTTTTCATCGTATTCACTGTGAAATGAAATTTCAGTACCTTTAGCGTATTCCCCCGGACTTTTGGTTAGCACATAGAATGAGATACCTGCATAGGGTTTAATCTCCAATTTATTTTTTAATAGCTTAAAACGGTACATGCTTTGGATGGGGATTGTAAGATAATTGGAAGGGCCTGTAAATGATGTGAGGCTATACGAATAGTCTCTGATATAATAATACCAATTTTTAAAATTTTGCACACGGAGACCTGTTTCAAGACTCCATTGATCAGAAATATTGTAACCGAAAATGACATTTGCAGTTAAGTTCATGAAGAATTTTTCGTTCCTAAGTTTTTCCAATTCATTGTAATATCCTGTACCTTGAAAGGTATAACGGATGAAGCCTGTTTCTATTCCAGCATAAAAAGGAAAGCTAGATTCAGTTTTAATTTTAAGGTCGTTTTCAAGTGAAGGTACTTGATTACCCCCATTTTGACCAAATGCGTTTAGTAGTATAAAGCAAAATACAATGCTTAAAGCTAGATTTTTCATATTTATGTGCTTTAATTAGGTGCTTAATGCTTTGCAAGTTAATAAAAATATTAATAGAATATAAAAATTGATACACTTACTCAATTCTGCGAGTAAGTGTATCAATTTAATCTTGTTTACGACTGATTTGAAAAACTTTGAGCAAGCTTTAATATTTGTCAGTTATGCATATAATAGTCAAACTATTTTTAATGTTTCACGAATTTTCCGGTAACAATCTCGGATGTTTCACTCGAAATTGAATAGAGATACATGCCTTTATCAAAGGTACTGATATCAATATGGCTTATAGCAGATTCTATTTTAAAAGTTTGCACTAATTTGCCACTAATATCATAAAACGATAAGCTTAGATTTTCAGCGAAAAGATTTGTTTGTACCTGTATTAGCGAATGTGCCGGATTCGGTGAAATCTGTACAGCTGATAAGTTATTGTGGTTAATACCTACCTCGGTAGGAGTTAAACTAACATTAATATGCTCATCTCCACCTCCGCAGATAAACTCAAATGAATAGGGATCATACCCATCTGCCGTTACAGAATAAGTATAAAGTCCTTCAGCATATATAATAAAAGTAGCTTCTCCGTTAGCATCGCTGGTTTCATTGCCGATACCATCTATGCTGATAATCGCATTTTCAACATAAGCGTTGGTTATATCATCGGTAATCGTAAAATACACATTATTACCTGTCATTTCCTGAACTAGAGCAACATTAATTGCTTCATCACCCCCATTGATTGTAAAATCACTTGGATAAAACTGGTATCCGTCCGCTGTAACAGTGTAATTATATGTTCCATCCGCTAAATCAATAAAGCTAGCCTGTCCGTTAACATCGCTACTTTCTGTCCCAACACCATCAATGGTAATGCTAGCATTTTCTACAACTAAACTTGAATTAAAATCAAGGACTGTAAAATCTGCATCGTAATAGGATGTTGACGGAGTAAGTGCTATTGGAAGCGATGCACCCCAGTCATCTATTGTGAACTGTCCACCTATATAATCTTCATATCCATTAGCGATAATATTGAAAAAGTATGTACCATTTTCCAAATCAGTAAAAGTTGTTTGTCCTGAAGCGTTGGTTATTTGGGTGCCTAAACCCGTAACAGTTACATTGGCATTAGCGATAGTATTTGATGTACCTACTTCTGTTAATGAAAATAGTGCTTCATAAGTTTGTCCTGCAGAATAATCTATTTGAATAAAAACATCTTCATTGCTAATTGTAAATTCACCGTCCACATCAGGGTAACCTGATGCTTCTACAGTATAGCTATATTCTCCATTGGTTAAATCTTGAAATGTTGCGTATCCGATTGCATCCGTTGATTGGTTGCCCACCCCAACCACATCGATATTTGCTCCTTCAATGAATAAATCTCCAGTTTGACTGTCTATTGTCTGTATGGTAGCAGAAAATTGTGTTTCTCCTCCACCGTATGGGTCAGCAAGTGTGAAATATCCTGCGTAAGTGTACTGAACGCCGCTTCCGTAGGTGGAATTCTGTCCATAAGATACATTTCCTGTCAAAGAGCCGCTAGTTGTATAAGTTTCTGAAGGATCAGATGCCAGTAAAGTATAGTCATCTAATCGCCATTCCCAGTTCCACACTTCGGGTTCTCCCGAATAATGTAAGGCAAACACATCACCCAAATTGTCTCTATAAAAAGTTGTTAAATTATTATAATCATTTGAAAGCATACTTTGATTACAAGTAATATTAATAACAGCACGATTGTTTTGATTATCTTTCGTAATCCAAACAATAGGCTCCCCATTTTCAGCTAAAAGCGGGCTTTCTGATGTAATTTCAGTAGTTTCACCTGTACTGCTTTTCATTATAACCTGAGCACTTAGCGGTTGAATTCCTTGCCCAAATACCATGAGACAAATGATGGCAAAAAGTTGAATAGATTGTTTCATAATTCATTCAATTTTGAACTTGAAATATACGGCATATTTTCTTTTGTCATTTATTAAATGAAAGGTGATTAGACAATGGTAGTTATGTTTTTTATAAATAGCCTAAATTGGTATATTAAAAAAGCGCAAGCTGTATCAGCTTGCGCTTTTTTTAAGTACGAAATCGTATTATTCCAATCCAAGACTTTCAATGTACGCTTCATTATTTGATGGACGACCTAGAAATGTTTCTACATTTTCAAGCACATCTTTTTGATCACCATTAGCAAGAATTAAATCCCGGAAACGGATACCGGTTTTCTGATTATTTAATCCATTTTCTTTAAATACAGTAAACATATCCTGAGCATATACTTCGGCCCATAAGTAGCCGTAATAATAAACTGGATGCGTGTTTATGTGTATCCAACTTGCTTGCGGATGTGTGCCCTCAACATAAAGTCCATCCAGTCCGAGTTCTTTGTCGATCTGTTTCCACAATTCATCCGTATCAAACGGATTTTCCGGATCGAAACGATTATATAAGTACATGTCGTAATAGCATTTTCTCAATGAGGACAAAGTGTGATAGCCGGAACAAACGTTTTGAGATGCTTTTAGTTTGTTGAAAATTTCTTCTGGTAAGACTTCACCGGTATCGTAATGTTTGGCAAATGTGCTTAGCGTTTGATAATCTAAAGTCCAGTTTTCAGAAATTTGTGACATGGATTCAACGAAATCGGCTTTTGCACCGGCTTGCAACGAAAATTCTCCTTTATAACTCATGGCATCCATGATGTGTCCAAATTCATGGAAAAGTGTGTTGAGTTCTTTGAAGCTTAATAATGAAGGCAGCTCATCGGTTGGACGAGTAAAGTTTCCAAGTAGCATGGAGGCAGGAATCTGATAATAATCTGCTTGTTTACGACCATCGCTAATGCCAACACAATAAAACCAGGATTCTTTGTTAGGACGTGGAAAAAGATCTAAATAAAAACGTCCGACAAGTTTTCCATCCTGAAGCACTTCGTACAACTCGACATCTTCATGCCAAACCATTGGGTTTTCAACTTTTTTAAACTCATAGCCAAGCAATTGTTCGTACATGCCAAGCACACCTTCTAAACATTGTTTCATAGGCAAGTATTCACGAATTATTTCATGATCGACATTGTATTCATTTTTCAAAATTTGATTGGTGTAATAAGCAATGTCCCACGCATGAAGGGTTTTATCTTTAGCAGCCGGATCGTTTTGCTTTAATGCTTCGAGCATTTTGAGATCTTCCAAGGCTTTATCCTGAGATTTATCAACCAAATCTTCAAGAAATGACCATACATTTTCCGGATTAGCTGCCATTTTAGCTGCTAAATTGTATTCTGCGTAAGAATTGTATCCCATCAGGCTAGCAAGTTCATGACGCTTTTCAAGCATTTGATTCAGAATATCAATATTTTTATCTGCTGCCCGACTGTTGTATTTTGTGTAATATTCTTTTCGTGTTTCCTCACTTTTTGCATTGCCCATAATCGGACGATTCGTTGCATTCATCACCGGAACCTCATATTTATTTTCTGCAATGTGGTACGTGTTTTTAAAACTTTCCGGTAATCCGTCAATGCCTTCTTCATCAAGTATAAGCTTTTCGTCGGCTGTATTCATGTTGTTTGAATAGGCTGCACTAAGCTCGTTAATTTCACTGGTGAGGGTTTTGAATCGTTCCAGTTTTTCAGCTTCAAGATTTACACCTGATCGCTCAAAATCCATCATAAGCTTGTTAACAAGGCGTTTTTCGTGTTCATCAAGTTTCGTAAATGCATCGGATGTTTTTACGCTTGTCATTTCCTCATACAGGGCTTTGTCAGAGAAGATATTTGTTGAATAATCTGACAAATTTTGGTAAGCTTCTAAGCCATTTGCTCTTGTTAATGAATCGGGAGAAACCCAATACAACATAAAGCAATTGTTTGATGCGATAGTCATTTCATTGAAAATTCCATCAAGACATCCAAAAACAGCTTCAAAATCAGCATTGTCAAGAGATTTTATGCTTTCAATTTTTTCTTTGGTTTCTTTCATGACAATGTCAGCATAAACTTTAACATCATCTGCAGTAACGGATGCGTAATCCACAGCGGTGTTTTGTTCCGTAAAAAATGGATTTTCAGGACGCTCAGGAGCTGACTTACAGCCTACAAGTAGCAATACAGCGATAATTGGATAAATCGTTTTCATGTGATTTGAATTTAATTAACAATATGTACAGTGCTAAGATAGAAAGTCCAAATCAAATTCTGAAGACGATTAGCAATTTTAAAGGAATTATAACATAAGCAGAGTGAGATTGAGTAAAAGAGAAATTTGTTTTGAGTTTAGTTAAGATTGCCCCGCTCCAGTAAGACTTCGTCGTATGGTTTGTAAAATATTAATCAAAGGTTCGTCTAATGAACTTATTGATACTCACTAAAACTATTGGAAAGTTCTGACCCCGAAGCGGGTCAAACATGAATAACTCGGGGTTAGCAAAATTAGATACAAAGTTTTTGGCATAGCTTTTTGCAATCCCGAGCCCAAAAGCTTTCGGGAGCAAAAACGTATGCCAAAAACACTCCGATATGATTTAATTAACCACGGGTTA
>JAQIBY010000099.1 GCA_027858835.1 Bacteroidales bacterium
CCAACCTGTGTGTTATTGTTAAACTCACAATTTGTAAGCGTTAAGCCTTTATCATACATGTATAAACCGGTTTGGTTATTTCTGAAGGTGGAGTTTGTGACTGTAAGTGGAGCGCCCCAATAGGTATAATTATACAAGCCAAATTGCCCGTATTCAAACACACAATCGTTGATTGTAATGTTGGGTTGTCCCCAGAAAAAGAAGCTACGGTGATTGTTGTATGTCCCATCATCTGAGGTGATTTTGATATTATCCAAAATAATGGGGTGATTTTCATTGCCAGAGACCACTTCTGCCAACATGCGTGCATCTGTCCCCATTTCAATTTTTCCATCGCGAAGCTCTAAACTACTCAGTTCAGCCGGAAAGCGCACAGAGCTTTGCTGTACCTCCATAATTTTATCGTTTTGACCACTGCCCTGCAACACAATGGATGCACCGCTGCCGCAGAAAATGTTGTTGGTGGCATCTCCACCGGGGTTTGAGAATTTAATGTAGCCGTCGCCGGTGTAGGTGAACACGATATTATCAGCAATATGTAATTGCCCTGCAATTTCAAGATAAGAATCATCTCCCTGAATGTCAACATTTTCTGAATTAATCACTAATTTAGCGTCTTCTGTGATTATTATATGTGAATTATTTAATATTGATAAGTGATTTAAACTATTTAAGACAATCTTATCTCTAACAATTAAAACCGAGTTATCTTTAACCGTAACCGTTGATGTAGGAGCAAGCACTAATTCATCAACAATAAATAAAGCACCATTATTTACCTCCAAATTTGCACATAACACTTTTGTAAAGTTCCAAATCTGATCATGCCTTATTACAATATCTTCACAAGGAAAATCTGCTTCCCATAAACCTCGTCCAAAAGTTGCAGCTCTAATTTTATTATTATAATGATTCAGTTTAATATCCACTACCCTACAATGTGGAATATCTCCATAAATCTCCCATAAACCATTGGTTGAATTATCCTTATAATATACTCCTACATCTGTAGCAACAAATAATCTACCTTCACTTCCATATTGATATTTAATATCATTAATATTAATAGGCGGTAACGAATTATTTGGGTCAAGATCTTCGACACTCCAGATATCCTCTGTTGGAGTTTCAGTCAAACTCATCTTAACAACTTTATCACCATAGTCATAGCCACTCAGTGCTAAATATATTACACCAGAATCATTTGGATCAACATCCATTCCCATTATAACTCTTTTCAGCATCCCATTTGCCTGGGGTAAAAATTCAGAGATGTCTATAAAACGAGCCTCTGCATTAACATTCCATGCGTCAGATGAATTATTCAACCCACCTTCTTTTGTGAAAAATAATTTCGAAGGCAAAGGATTGTCAGGAGGACTAACAGGATCAATCCATATTCCTCCTAATGTTGAAAAATATATATAATTTGGATCTGCCGGTGAAATGTTTATATCAACAATTTGTCTTCGATGTTTTGCCCATTCCGATTTCAATGCATCTGATTCTAAATCCCAGATATCTGCCCAAGTTAAACCACCAATAGCATCTTCCTTTCTTTCATACAATTCGGTAAACCCAAACCACGGTCTTTCTGTAATTGGATGATTTACCAATTTAAAAGTTGTTGGAACCATTGCCGTGTTATAAGCAGGGTCATCCGGTAAATAAGCAAGTTCCGAAACACTTGAATTTGTTAATGGATAATAGGATTGAAAACCACTATTGTTTTTCGCAAATAGTATTCCCGTGTTATCATCAAATTGTGAGCCATAACCATCACCACCAAATTTCGTTTCCCAAACTCCGGTAGCCTGATCAAGAAAACTATGTGCACAATCCTGATGTCCCAATGCAATATAATGTTCATCACCACAATCGTAATCATCAAAAGTCCAAATAGTACCAACTTGGAGACCATCATACCTAGCAGTCCAACCACCTATTCCACTACTCGTTAAATCTTTCACACTGACGCCACCATCATGTCCACAAAACAACTCTTGGGAGTTAATATTTGGAGGAAATGCCAGCGCATGAACATCTGCATGAAAACCATTTCCATTATAGGGTGATATATAGGCAAAATTAGTTGTGTTTATATTATTGGAACCAATAACTTTTGTATATCCAATATACACTTCTAGGGAATTATACGGATTGGCTGCAATTGCAGTAAAACCTTCATAAACATTATCGAAAGCACTCGTAGGAGAATGTCCAAACACCTGATTCCAAGTCGGATTTACATCATCAAATTTTATTGTATAAACATATATTTGCTTTAAAACCTCATCACTGCGTATAATCTCTCAGGATCATGATTTGTGACAGCAATATTAATTCGAGTTGGAGTAAAACTCTCTGGAAGAGCACTATAATCCAAACCATACATAGAACTTATCGGCACCCATGTACTTCCAGCATCTGTTGATCTATAGATTTCTGTACCACTTGCATAAACAACATTTGAATTACCGGGCTTAAATTCAACACCACGAAAATCACAATCGTCATTAACTCTCAGCCAAAATGGAGCAGTCGAGAGTGCATTATTAGTCCTGAACAGCCCTTCACTAGTAGCAAACAACACAATATTATCATTTGCAGGAGATACTACAATCCTACGAGTGGTAACTGCCTCAGTCGAAAAATATTGTTCAAAACCATTATTAATTGGTACCCAGTTTTGTCCACCATCAATAGATCTGTAAATCCCATGAGTGTAATATGGATTTACCGTAGCTCTATTAGGATTTACTTGTGTTACTAAACTTGCATCTGCCCACCCTGTTGAAATAAAAATATTATTAGAATTATTATGTCCTATAGCAACATCTGACACTGCATTTGACGGCAGCTGAGTATCGGTATTAAGAACAAGCCAATTCGCACCATCATCAATAGTCTTCCATAATCCGCCAAAAGAAGTAGTTGCATAGATGGTTTTATTTGTAGTCCCATTATACTGAGGATCAAATGTTAATCTATGAATACGTCCGTTACCTTTTGCTGAACTTGATCCAGCTGGCATCCCAGTCGGACCCAAACATGTCCAACTCACTGTAGAAGATACAATTGTCCTTTTGTGAAACTCTTCATAATAATCAAAATAAGCTCGAGCCATTCTATTTACATCTCCATCTGGATATAGTTTTGCAGCCCAAGTCCTTTTACTTCGTTCAACTCTTTTGGTGAAAAAATTTTCTGGATTTTCCGATTCATTGTTCTTGTCCGTGTAAAAATCTATTAAAAAATCATAGTAATTCAGAAATTCATCTGATTTAGGCGTTGTCTGAGAATAACAAACAACGACAAACATTACGATAAATAATGTTGAAAAAAGTCTTTTCATAATTAGTCAGTTTAAGGTTAATTGAATTAAGTGTGCTTTCTATTTTTTAATTAATTTAATTGTAATCGATTCTTTTTCTGAGTGAAAGTTCAAAAGATATATCCCTTTTTCATAGTTACCTACATACATTTTTGATTGAATTTCCAAAAATGAATCAACAAGCTTCCCGTTAACAGTGAATATATCAACACGATCAAACTTCCAAAATTCGGGAATATAGAGATACCCAGACGTTGGGTTTGGATATATAATCATATTTGGTGAAATAACATCTTGTATAATTGGAGTTGAACCTTCCAGATTAATATGGTAAATACATGAATTAAAACCACATACCCACGCATGGTTTTCACTTGAAAAATCAACATCCCACATACCTGCTTCCAAGGGTTGCTCCATTTCAATTTCACTCCAAGTCTCACCTCCATCAGTTGTGATATGAATTTGATCCCCACTTACCCCAATTCCCTTGTATTCATTAAAAAAATCAAAACCAGGGACAATTCCTGTATAATCTAGGGTGTTCCAAGACTCACCACCATTTTCCGTGTGATACAATTGGTCATTATCCATGTTATAATACCACCCACAATTCTGATTTATGAATTTTAAATTTGAGACATCATCTAAAACACAATTCCAGCTAAGACCCCCATCTTCTGTCTTATATAATCTTTTATCAATACTACTTAGCCAACCAATATTTTCATTAAGAAATAAAACATCACTAAAATATTCATCAATCGACTCTATTTCTTGCTTTACCCAATGTTCTCCTCCATCAATAGTTTTATAGATTGAAGAGCTAGTCCCACACATCCAACCAATATTTTCATTGATAAAAAACAAAGAAGTAAATTGAGATATCGGAATATTTAAATCAAACCGGTTCCAAGTTTGTCCTCCGTCAATTGTTTTATAGACCCAATCATCATCCCCACACATCCACCCTTTTTCACAATCTAAGAAGAATACATCATAAATATCAATATAAGGTAATTGAGCATCTATATTTTCCCATGTAACTCCTCCATCCAACGTTTTTAAAACACGGTACTCACCCCTCCCAACGACATAACCACATAAACTGTCAACAAAATAAGTAGACCGAAAAAAGTCTACATGTTTATAATCATTAGTTAAACTAACCCAAGAATTCCCACCGTTATTTGTAGAATAAACAACGCCTTCATCGCCAACAGCCCATCCACTCAATGAGTCCACAAAATAGCATGATTGAAAATCATAATATATTGTATCAGTAAATTGGACATTCCAGTTTTCTCCAAAATCATCTGAATAATAAATTCTTGCATTGCCCCCATAAGATCCAACAACCCAAATCTTCCAATCATCCACAACGCTAATTCCACATGCTCGAGTAGAAACGTCTGAAATATTTAGACGAAAAGACTCCCAAGTAAACCCATTATCTAGTGATCGATGAAACCATCTATATGAATTTTGCATGGCCTCATCAATAAACATAACTCCTAAGTTATTAAATTCAATTCCTCTGACAAGATTATCTGAAACATGACACACTGTCCAGTTTTCACCACCATCATTTGTTTTAAGCCATTTTCCGAAATTTCCACCACAAAACCCATGATTCGCATCTTTAAATTCTATAGATATTATCAAATTAGGGATATCTGAACTGTTTTCACCAGAAAGTTGTTCTTCCCAAGTTTCACCTCCATCATTAGTTTTGAATATGTACTTATAACCACCAGCGACCCAACCTGTAGATTCATCAATAAAACAAATTGACATCAATCCTAAACCATACAGTAATGTAGAGTCAAAGTTTAAGCTTTCCCAATTTACACCACGGTCTGTTGTTTTACATACACCACTATTGTGTACGACAAAACCAACAGAGTCACTAATAAATGAGAGATCATAAAACGAAAGCGTATTATTAATTACAATTCGCTCCCAGTGTACTCCTCCATTATTAGACCTTAGTAATACACCTCCGTCTCCGATGGCTATCCCTTCAACTTTATTTTTAAAAAAGTACACTTCCCTTAATGTTTCTGAAGTAGGATATGGATTTTGCAAATTCACTTCTTGTGCAATAGCAACGAAGGCGCTTACAACAAGAAATAAACAAATTACTTTACTTAAAATCTTCATATATTTTAAAATTAACCCTACTACCTATATATTTTCCTTTAAATATACCCGTATACTCACCAAATAACAAATATATTTTACACTATTTTTTATAATTTATACAAAGCCCTCCCCATAAATATAGAAATAGCTAATATAAATAGCTAAACTACAAAAGAATTTAATTAGCTTAAAACGTAATTTGTGTGAGCTGGAGTGCATTTTGTTGGTGTGGTGCTTGTTTTTCTGTGATAAAGCAAAAACCGCTGCGGTGAACAGCGGTTTTTAGGGTGTTAATTATTTCGTTTGGGTTTGTTTACTCAACCACAATGTTTTCGCTAAAAAAAAAAAAAACGATGCACTAAAAAAGCGGTTGTCGAGCAAAGTAGAAACCCAAAAAAATGAAATGGTTTTTTCAATTTTAATGAAACACAACATGGTCAGGGATATTAGTCAAAAGCAAAAAATGCAGCCCAAAACAGGCTGCATTTTTTTATGGTTTATGTGAAAATCCCAAAATTGGAACAAACTTATCTGTTAAAAACGTGAAATCTATCACATTATTCATATGAATAAATGGCGAACAATCACACTTTTGACAATTATGCAATTTAAAAAGAAACGAGATGCAATTATTTTATCGCAATTTTATCAACCCGACGCTGGTGACGACCACCTTCAAATTCACTTTCCAGAAATTCACTTCACTGATTTATACCGATTAAACATCAAAATGGCTCATACTTTCACTTCGTTCTGTATGCTTGTTTTGCTGTAATATCGGCATTAACCATTGTAGTTTCAAAATTTCTTTGTCAATCATTTGGAAACACAATTGGTATTAAATGATCGCAAGAAATTGTTTTGTAAAATCTGCCATAAATAATGGTAGATTCAAAATTCCATTCGCATACTGCAGATTATTCAGCGAATAACGAATACTAAGCGGAGGATCATACTTTTTCCGATAATAGAAGAGACTTTTACTTTTTACATTCGTATTGGATTTAACCTCAATTGGAATAATATCATTTTCAAATTGAATTAAAAAATCAATTTCTGCAAGATTCCCTGAACTCCAATAGCGAGGGATTTCATCAAATTGATTAATCAAACTTTGTAATACAAAATTTTCACTTAAAGCACCTTTAAATTCCGTGAAAATACGATTCCCATCTGCCAAAACACTAGGTTTTAAATCTGATAAACGCCTCAAAATACCAACATCATGAGTGTAAATTTTAAAAGCGGACAAATCATCATAAGCTTTTAAAGGCAAATTTGCTTTCTCATTCCGATAAATTTTATAAATCAAACCAGCATTTACAAGCCATGAAAGGGCATCTTCATATTCACGCGCTCTAGCTCCCGACTTCACCACTCGATAAACAAACTTTTTGTTTTCCTTAGACAATTGAGAGGGAATAGAATCCCATATATAGCTAATTTTTTGGATGTCATTATTATCAACATGTTTGGAAAAATCCAATCGATAAGCCATAATGATATTTCGCAAAACATCTTCGCACATTTCTACTCCATTTCCACTGCGCAACGCGATAATAGAATTTGGCATTCCTCCAGAAATTGTATAAAGCTTAAATTTTTCAAGCAATTTATTGAAGAACAAATCCGGAATTGCAGAAAACGAATCCAAATCATTTAAATATGAATACAATTGCTTATCTGAATAATTCAAAAACTCACGGAAACTTATGGGATAGAGCGTTTGAAAATCAACTTTTCCAACAGGAAATGAACTCCCTTTACTAAGCGCAACACCAAGCAATGAACCTGCACAAGCAATATGATATTCAGGAGCTTCTTCAGCAAAATACTTTAATGAGTTTAAAGCATTATTACATTCTTGTATTTCATCAAATACAATTAAAGTAGATTCTGGATTTATTTTCCGCCCATGCAAAACAGACAAGCTTTCCAAAATTCGCATTGGGTCTTTACTATGCTCAAAAAATTGTGCGAGTTCAGGTGACTTTTCAAAATTAAAATATGCAGTGGATTCATAATAAGCATCTCCAAATGATTTCAATAAATACGTTTTACCAACTTGTCTAGCGCCTTGCAGAATTAATGGATTTCGCAAACGACTTTGCTTCCACTTTACAAGTTTTTCGATAAGCCTTCGATGTATTTGCATAAGAATTCTTTAAAATGATTATAAGCAAATATACACCAAAAAACAATACAACACAAATCTTACGTGCCAATAATGTGATTTTTTTCACATTATTCATATGAATAAATGGCGAACAATCACACTTTTGGCACTTATGCAGTTTTCAAAAAGAAATCAGGCGAATTATTTTATCGCAATTTTATCAACCCGACGTTGGTGACGACCACCTTCAAATTCACTTTCCAGAAACGTTTTGGCAATGCTCAATCCTTTTTCTTCGGAAACAAAGCGAGCAGGAATAGAACATACATTTGCGTCATTATGTTGGCGTGCCAATGCAGCAAGCTCCTCTTCCCAACACAATGCAGAACGAACTCCTTGATGCTTATTGGCTGTCATGCTGATCCCGTTTCCGCTTCCGCAAAACGTATATCCCAACTGAGCTTGTCCCGACTCAACAAATTCAGCCATGGGATGTGCATAATCCGGATAATCTGTACTCTCTTCCGAATCGGTTCCAAAATCTTTAACTTCAAAACCTTCAGATTTCAACCATTTTTTTACGGCTTCTTTCATTTTGTAACCGGCATGATCAGCAGCCAGTGCAATTGTTTTAATTTCCATAATATCAAATCATTAGAGCGTTTACACAAGAAATCAGCCGAACAATAAATCCCTTTCTGATTTCATGGCATGAAAATAAGGAATTTTGATTAATTTAGTGCCAAAATAAGGATATGAGTTTTATTGCAATCATACCGGCACGTTATTCGTCCACCAGATTTCCCGGGAAACCGCTGGCAATCATTGATGGAAAGACAATGATACAACGGGTTTTTGAACAAGCCTCAAAATCATTTCAGCATGTTTATGTCGCTACGGATGACAAACGCATTGTAGAAAATGTCAAAAGTTTCGGCGGAAAATATATCATAACTTCCAAACGACACAAAAGTGGAACAGACCGTTGCGCTGAGGCCATAGACATCATTCGAGAACAAGAAAAAATGGATTTTGATGTCATTGTCAATGTGCAAGGAGACGAACCCTTTGTTCAACCGGAACAATTTGAACAAATCAAACGACCATTCAGGCTGAAAAGAACGCAAATTGCAACTTTGGTAAAACCCATCAATAACATGGATGATATTTTTAATATCAACAAGCCGAAAGTTGTACTGAATAAAAAATCAGAAGCCATTTATTTTTCCCGTTCCCCGATTCCATTTTACCGTGGGAAAAAAGAAAACAAGTGGATACACAACCACCTGTATTTCAAACATATCGGACTATACGCCTATCGGTATGATATCCTTAAGGAAATCGCATCATTAGACCAAACCCCGCTTGAAATCGCAGAATCCTTAGAACAATTGCGATGGATCGAAAACGGGTATAAAATAAAAGTTGAATTTACAGAATACGAAACCGTTTCAATTGATACAAAAAAAGATTTGCTGAAACTTCAACATGTAGGACTGATATAATATGCGGATTGCTGTAAACACAAGATTACTTATTAAAGATAAGCTGGAAGGAATCGGTTGGTTCAGTTATGAAAGCCTGAATCGTATCGTAAAAAAACATCCTGAGCATCAATTTATTTTTATTTTTGACAGAAAATACCATCCGGACTTTGTGTTTGCTGACAATGTAAGCCCTATTGTAGTCGGTCCACCAACGAGACATCCAATATTATGGTGGATTTGGCTGGAATTTAGAATTCCGCATATTTTAAAAAAATATAAAGCTGATTTATTTATTTCTCCCGACGGATTTATGAGTTTGCGCTCAAAAATCCCCACTCTACCGGTTATTCATGACATAAATTTCGAGCATTATCCGGAACAACTCCCAAAACTTGTCAGAAAATATTATCAGCATTTTTTTCCGAAATGGGCAAAAAAAGCCATGCGAATCGGAACCGTGTCAGAATTTTCCAAACAAGATATTGCAAAAGCATACAAGATTGACAGCAATAAGATTGACGTGTATTACAATGGCTCAAATGCAATGTATCAACCTGCAAGTGAGGGCAAAAAACTGTCGATAAAGAAAACTTACACGAATGGAAATCCCTATTTTATTTTTGTCGGAGCCTTAAACCCACGAAAAAATATTCCAGGTTTAATTCGTGCATTCGACCATTTCAAATCTAATGACAAAGCAGGATTTAAACTGGTTATTGTCGGCGATGCCATGCATAAAACCGATGCCATTAAACAAAGTCTCAACGAAATGACACACAAAGCAGATATCATTTTTACGGGACGACTAAATGTACAGGATTTAAGTGGGGTACTTGCAGCTGCTCATGCACTATGCTTTGTTCCGTTTTTTGAAGGATTTGGAATTCCCATTGTGGAAGCCTTGCATGCAGAAATTCCTGTTATTTGCAGTAACAAAAGCTCAATGCCAGAAGTGGCAGGAGATGCAGCAATCTTAGTTGACCCAACTGATGACAATGAAATTGCAGAAGCAATGAAAAGGCTGGCTGAAAACGAAATACTTTGTCAAGAACTTGTGGAAAAAGGAAAAGTGCAACGACAAAAGTTCTCATGGGATAAAACCGCAGAAAAATTTTGGGAATCCATTGAAACCTGTTTAGATGGCATTAAGCAATGAGCATATTTTCCCTGATAAAATTCACGCCGGATGCGATGAAGCCGGACGTGGATGTCTTGCAGGTCCGGTAGTTGCAGCTGCTGTCATTTTACCTGACGATTATTATCATCCTTTACTAAATGATTCAAAACAAATTTCTGAAAAAAAGCGAGATATTTTACGTCCTGAAATTGAGAATCAAGCCATTGCTTGGGGTGTTGCATTTGTATGGCCGAATGAAATTGATGAAATCAATATTCTCAACGCCTCAATTTTGGCAATGCATAAAGCCTTGGATATGCTAAAAACAAGACCGGAAGCACTTTTAATTGACGGCAATCGTTTTAAACCCTATCAGAACTTGCAGTATGAATGCATGATCAAAGGTGACTCGCGATTTACCAACATTGCAGCAGCCAGCGTGTTGGCAAAAACCCACCGAGATGAGTATATGGTGAAAATCCATAATGAATTTCCACACTATGTCTGGAATAAGAACAAGGGCTATCCGACGAAAGCACACAGAGCGGCTATTGAAGCATTTGGTGCAAGCCCCTATCACAGAATGAGTTTCCGATTAACGGACAGCCAATTGGAAATTGAATTTTAGTTTATTTTTAAGTAGGGATGCGATTAATCGCATCCCTACTTAAAAATAAATCGCAAAAAAAATTGAAAATGACATACACAACGAACAAACAAATAAAGGATCAAATATTCACGAACGAAATCTGGCACAAGGAAGAATTCGAACAATGCAATTTTGAAAATTGTGATTTTTCAGCAGCATCTCTAATCGAATGTGAATTCATTGAGTGTGAATTCCATAATTGCAATTTCTCTAACACAAAACTGCAATCTTCAGGTTTAAAAGACCTAAAATTTGAGCAATGTAAACTTATCGGACTCGATTTTAGTGAAGCTTCAGATTTTCTATTTGAAATCCATTTTTCTGATTGCATTCTTGAATTTTGCAGTTTTCAAGAAAAAAACTGCAAGGCAATACAATTCAAATCATGCAAAATATTTGAATGTGATTTCAGTCTGGCAAATTGCTTTCAAGCAAATTTCGAGGATTCAGATCTGACACGTAGTCTATTTCAACAAACTGATATCCGCAAGGCAGATTTTACAAGCGCAACAAATTACAGCATTCATCCTGA
>JAQIBY010000103.1 GCA_027858835.1 Bacteroidales bacterium
GTCACAATCTTTGATTGCTTCGCCTCAAAGATATGCGCCAAAACAGTATTTTATAAACTTTAATCACCATGGGTTATCACCCATGGCTATTAATAGTTTGACCCGCTTCGGGGTCAGAACTTTCCAATAGTTTTAGTGAGTATCAATATGTTCATTAGACGAACCTTTGATTAATATTTTAAATGCTTTTAATAATCAGTTTTAAAATAAAATATTAGAATTTCCCCCAGGTTTTTTGCTTGATCCTGAACTTCTATCTTGAAAAGCAAATATCAGATTTACAAGGAATAAAGCGACAGCGTTTTGTGCTGAGGGATTGAAGTGAAATTTTTATTTTGAAAGTATTTTCTTATAAACGTCATAATATCCTTCTGCCATTTTATCAATAGAGAATTTTGATTCTGCTTGTTTTCTGCAGTAAGCCCTGTCAATTGTTTTGATATTCGGTAAAACATCAACAGCTTCTTGGGTGTTATTGACCAAAAAGCCTGTTTTTTCTCCTTCAATCAATTCCGGCATGGAGCCTCGGTTAAATGCAATGACAGGTGTGCCGCAAAACATGCTTTCTGCCACACTCAAACCAAACGGTTCGTTAAAATTAATAGGATGCAATAGGGCATAAGCTTCTCTAAGTAATTTATCCCTTAATTTTGGACCCACATTTCCGGCATATACAATCTGTTCATCATCTATAAATGGTTCCACTTTTTGCTTGAAATAATTTTCATCCTGAATAAAACCAGCAATAATAAGTTTCATTCCTGCCTTTAATGCAATTTCAATAGCCTCATAGGTCCCTTTGTCATGATGAATGCGCCCAAAATAAAGGAGATAGCTTCCGTGATTTTCATTCAAAGTAAAATTATCCGGATCTATTCCGTTATAAACATTTGCAATATATGAAAGCTCATTGCTTCTGTCTGCATGGCTTATAGAGACATAGTGATTGATGTCATTGAATCGTTTATAAACCTGAATAATTTTTGGTGATGAAAAACCATGTATTGTTGTTATCATGGGAGTTTTGATCAATCTGGAATAAGTTAGCGGCAGAAAATCAAAATTGTTATGAATGATGTCAAATTTATGAGCTTGCTCCATTAAAAAACTGATGTGCATGCATTCCTGTACTTTGGGATCCAGTGATTTGTCCTCTTCCCATGCTTTTGGGCAAATATGGCTGAGTTTGCCAGTGGTTACAGAATCTGCAGTAGCAAACAAGGTGATATCAAGGCCTTTTTTTATTAATCCTTCGGTGATATTTGAAGTAACTTGTTCCCATGGACCGTATTTGCGTGGTGGAGTTCTCCAAGCAACTGGAGCGAGCATTGCAATTTTCATGTTTTTATATTTAGTGTCAGCAACAAAGCGATTTGAACATGCCATTTATTATTTCACTTTTTAAGGGAGTGCTTCTCTTGGTTTAGACAAGCATAACTCCACAAGATCATTTATTTTAGCAGTTCCTGCGCACATTACCTTGTCAGCTCCTCCCCAGTATAATTTGAGTGTGCCATCATCTTCGGCAACAGCCCCACATGAAAAAACGACATTATGCACATAACCGGTTATTTCATAAATTTCCTCGGGTTGTAAAATCCATTCATCTGCTACGGCAATTATTTTAGACGGATCTTCCAAATCATGCAGTGCAACTCCCAATCGGTAAACACTTCCGTCCATTGTTGGAAACACCCCATGATAAATATTCAGCCAGCCTTTATTCGTTTTTATGGGAGGTACACCAGGACCTATTTTCATCTCATCCCAATGATATTGCATGGGTTTCATTATTAATTTACTTTTCCCCCAGAAAATTAAATCCGGAGAATACGTTATCCACACAGACCATGGACTGATTTCTGAATGGGGCCGATCAAGTCTGGCATATAAGCCATTGAATTTTTCCGGGAAAATCACTACATTTCTGTAATCAGCTTGTGTGATGAGGGAAAACCTTTCGATTTTTTTGAAATCTCTTGTTTTTGCAAGCCCAATGCGCACACCATGTTTGGAATATGCGCTGTAGGTAATCAGATATTCACCATCAATAAAGGTAATGCGAGGATCTTCAATTCCGTATTTCTCATATTCAGCAAAAATTCCGGTTTCGGCCGGCAGCATAAACGGCTTTGGGTCAACTTTAAAATCAAATCCATCCTGAGATACTGCCTTTCCCAGTATTGATCTCCCGTTCAGGCGATGAGAACGAAAAATCATAATGTATTGATTTTGATGTTTAACCACCGCAGCATTGTGCACAGTCGCTACACTGTAAGGAACATCATCTTTTGTCAATACAGGATTATTTTCATGTCGTTTTATTATGCTCATAATATCAAGGCGTTAATTTTTATGCTCAAATTCATATTCAATTGAATTCAAAACTGTGATATGAGAAATTAGATAAGCTAAAGTACTTTCTGCTCCTTGATTCCGATTTACACCATTGCTTTTAAGTC
Source organism: Bacteroidales bacterium (assembly GCA_027858835.1). Taxonomy (GTDB): domain Bacteria; phylum Bacteroidota; class Bacteroidia; order Bacteroidales; family ML635J-15; genus JAQIBY01. Next base: position 2,463 of record JAQIBY010000103.1, read on the forward strand.
CATCGCAACAGCCGCTCGTCTCATAATCATATAACGGAATGCGCAATCCGTTTTCGCCAAGATACCACAAATACGATAAGTACATTTTTTCGAGATAATCAGTTTCTTTAGTGATTTTATATGCCTGATAAAACATCCTTACACTCGCCATCGTATCGATAGCTTGTTGGTCAAACACGGCACGTTCTCCGCCTTTTGGATACCCTCCTTCACTTCCTACAATTGATAAATATCCGTCACTGAGCGTGACTTTTTCAAGGAATTTTACAGCTTTAATCGCAATTTTTTTAACATATTCATCACCTGTTATTTCAACCGTGTGTAAAAGGCTTAGCGGTAAAATAGCATTGTCGTATGTTAGTTTGTCTTCAAACCATTCCCAATCAGCCGAACTGTTTTTTTCAAAAGCATCAGTGAGCGATTTGCTCATTTTTTTCATTTTTTGTATCATTTCCTCATCAGAAGGAAAACTTTTAATGTAATAACTGATACCAATTAGAGTGTTTGCAATTCCTCTGAGATGAACCAACTTATCAAAATTCGCAATCGAATTTCCAAAAATTTCTGTGCCAAACTCTCTGTATGAAAGCTTAGGAGACCTGTAAATAAGATAACCCAATGCCCAAATTGTTCGTCCAAAAGAATCTTCACTGCCTTCTTCATCAAGAAAATTCCTACTGAAGCTCAAGAAATTCCGGAATGTCCCTTTTGATGTTTGCATATACTGAATATAACTCAAATAAATCTGAATATAATCCAAAGCCTGTTCATCTTTACTCTGTCTATATGACATAAGTGCCATAATCAAAGCTCTGGCATTATCATCAAGACAATAGCCTTCTTTGAGATTTGGGATGCCGTATCTTGCATGTTGCACGATACCAGTGTCATCGGTAAGCCTCTTTATATGGTCAAGCTTAAATTTTGGAAGCATTGATGTGTCGATAATGATCTTTTTATCTTTTTCAAAAGAAGGCGATTCTTTTTTTATGGAATTTGTGAGTGATAAATATTTCTTTCCTATAAGTGGCCAACGAATAGATTTTCCATATTCATATGCATTATTTCTTAATTTTTCAATTTTTTCAGGATCATCAAGAATTTCATTCAAAATAGAAGCCAGTTGATTTGAATCATTGAAATCAAAAATTCGGCCTCTTTCATCAGCCAAAAGCTCTGTCGCATGCCAGTATGGTGTTGACAAAACTGCAGCACCTGCTCCAACAGCATAAGAAAGTGTGCCACTTGTTATCTGCGCTTCGTTAAGATAGGGTGTAATATAAATATCACAAGCCCTTAGGTATTCAAACAAGACTTCTTCACTTAAAAATGTCTTCAGAAAAATGACATTGTTTTCAAGATTATTACGCTTAACCAGTAAATTCAGATAATTTCGGTACTCTTCGCCTGCATGTTTTAATACATTTGGATGAGTTTTCCCCATTACAATATATAAGACGTCAGGGTGCTTCTTTACAACTGCCGGCAAAGCATTGATGACCGTTTCAATTCCTTTGTTTCTGCTAATTAATCCAAATGTTAATAATACTTTGTGTTCGCTAAAATTAAATTTTTCTTTAATTTTCTGGTGTGATATTCCGGGATAATAGGGAACACCATGCTCAATAATGGAAATTTTATCATCAGGCATTTCATAACGCTTTTTCAGCATAGATCTTGCTTTCTGGCTCATTACTACTACTTTAGCAGTAGTTTTACTTATTTCTCTAACTATATTTTCTTGTAAAAATGAGGGCTCACTTAATACAGTGTGAAAAACGACAATCACTGGAATTTTTAACCTGTAGAGCATCGATAAAATGTAAACCCCATCATCACCTCCAAAAATCCCAAACTCATGATTCAGAATGCAAACCTGAGAGTCACTTAGATTAATATATTTTGCTGCGTTAATATAATCTCTCTGATGTTCCTGCCGAATTGTAAATTTGACCTCTTTAGGGTAATCATAAACGTCTTCGGCTCCGGGGTCATTTAGCGCGATAACATTGGCGAGTTTACTGATATCCTTTTCCTCCGTATTGGCAGTAATGGATTTTATTAAATTGTTGGTAAATGTACCTATCCCACATTGACGCGGCGGATAAGTTCCTACAAATGCTATTTTCATGGTATTTTATTTAGTTGGTTTATTATTCATTGTTTTTTTTACTCAAGTAATATATGAAAATAAATCATATAAGCACAATGTTTTTAAAATTAAAATGACAGGTACTAATTGTGCCATGCTTATATATATGGTTCTACTGCAAACTTTATGGAATAAGATGAAAACATGGTAAATATTTAGGTTTACGAAACACGGCTTCTTTGTCCTGATGCAAACGTGTGCACGGAATTTCTGGGTTGTACCGCAAAGAGCCGCAAAGATGCAAAGAACCGCAAAGAGAATTATTTGTATTTTAATAATAACACTTTTTTCTCAGGGGGGCTTTGCGCTTCTCGTGCGAATTTCTGGGTTATTAATTTATCTCTTCATTCATTAACTACATTTCGTTCAGTTATGAATAATTCAAAATAATATTTCTTCCACTGAATTTGCAGTAGAACCCATTAAATTGACATTTTCTGTTTTTAGCGGACAATAGTAATAAATATAAGGTAACTTCAGAAAAGCATTCGTGTTGGAGTTTATTCAGCCTTAATCAATTGAAACATGAGTTCGTCTTTGAAGCCGTTTGAAGTGCGATTCCATGCTTTTTTTAATCCACATTGCTCAAAGCCCAAACTTTTAAATAATTGAATGGATGCATCGTTGTCTTCTGAAATATTGGAATAAAGTTGATGCAGCCCGAGATGCAGGAAGCCGTAGTTTATAATTTCTTGTATTGCTGCTTTCCCGTAATCTTTTCCACGGAAGCTTTCTTCAATGAGAATTCCAATGCCTGCTCGTTGATGAAATAAATCTAAATCAAATAAATCCACAAATCCGATGGCTTTTTTTTCCTTTTCAAAGCAAATCACGAGACGTACTTGTCCGGAAATATACATTTCGTCCTGTGCATTTTGAATGTATCTCCTGAGAATTTCTTTTGAAAAAGGCAGGCGCGTGTTACTGACTTCCCAATTTGTCGGATTGTTTTCCCATTCGTACAGGATATCAATATCTTCGGGTTCGATTGGCCGTAGTTTTATTTTTTGCGTTGTCCCAGACATGGTATTGATTTTAAAATGATGCTTAAATCGTAGCTCATGCGATAATCTTTGGCATAAACCAGATTAAGCCTGGCAATTTTATCGTTGGTTAATGATTTTTTCCGATAGGGAGTTGCCGTTGAGACAATTCCGGGTTTTATGGAAGGAATTCTGTGATCATCACTGTTTTCCGAATCGGCGTATCCCACCCATGATTTGAATCCGAAAAGCACCAGCAATGCATTTCTGAAAATTCCCCAAACGGATTTTGTTAAAATTATGAAAATCGGGAAAAACAAGAGAATAAACAGACTGACTGCCACGTCAACTATGCGTTTTTTACGTTTGTTTTGGGCAGTAACAATGGTGTTGATTTGCAGAGTGTAAAGGTCTCCTGCCGTATTTATGCTATTGCTCCCTATAACAGAAATTCCGTCGGGAGTTGCAATTTTATAATTTGTTTTCAGCTCAGATAAATTCAGCATTGTAGAAATGATTTTCTGAGAGCTGATGTCTTTAGCGCAAAATACAATTTCATCAATTTTATGGACTTTAATAATTTCGTCCATTTGGGATAGTTCGCCAAGGAAGAATCCGTTTTCAGTTTTCCCGTTATCGGCGACATAGCCTACAATTTCAGGATTTATAACCCCGGATTGGTCGATGAGTGATTCAATGCGTGAAATTTCTTGTTTTGATCCAACAAGTACAATGCGTTTTTTTCGATTATTATAAATCTCAATATTGGTAAATTTCAGTTTGCTGCCGATAATTCTGACGAGGGGTAAGGTCAGGAAAACGAAAGTAGAACCAAGTAGAATCAGTGCACGGGAATAACGATAGTTTTCGGGCAATAAAGAATAAAAGACTAAAATTACCATTGACCCGAGCATTATTCCCCGTAATAGTTTCCAAAGTCTCGTGGGTTTGTCGTAGCCGCCACTCATGTAGAGTGTTATAAGCCAAACCAGCGCATAAGCCGGAACTGCGTATTTTATGAAGGAATCGGGATAATAATTTTGGTTGCCGAACTTATAAATTTCCCAAAGCGGAGTAATGAGAAAAAAACCTAACCAGATTAATACGGCATCAATTGCAGGTAATAGAGCACGATTAAAAAATCTGGTGATGATTGCTATTGCTGCTCTGATATAAATGGCAAAATTGATGATGTTTGCATAGAGTTTTGCGTTTTTCTGAGTGAAATGTTTGTTTGCAAAAATAATCATTGCCTGATAAAAAATCCGGACATAATTTATGCTGCCTTTTTTCGTGCTTTCCCCTTTGTAATGGATAATCCGGGTTTTCGGGAAATAAATGTTTTTATATCCGCCTTTGGTAATCCGGTAAGACAGGTCAATATCTTCACCATACATAAAAAACTGTTCATCCAGCAGCCCGACTTTATCGAGACAGGTTTTACGCATGAACATAAAGGCTCCGGAAAGCACATCCACTTCATGAATTTCATCCTTGTCGAGGTAGGAGAGATGATATTGTCCAAAGCGTTTAGATTTTCTAAAAATTGACGATAATCCGAAGATTTTATAAAACGCAACTTTCGGAGTGGGTAATCCGCGTTTGCTTTCGGGCAGAAATTGTCCTTTCCCGTCAATCATTTTCACACCCAAACCACCCACGTCCGGATTTTCATCCATAAAGGGCAAGATTTTTGAAAAAGTATCTTCTTCGACAATGGTGTCTGGATTTAGCAGAAGTATGTATTTGCCTGTGGCTATGCGCATTGCCTGATTATTGGCTTTCGAGAATCCGAGATTTTCTTTGTTGGCAATCAATTGAATTTCCGGGAATTTTTCCCGCATCATAGCGCAGGAGCCGTCCACCGAATTATTGTCAACTACAAAAATCTCCGCATCAATCTGTTTAACAGCTTGCTTAACGGAATGCAGGCATTGTTCAAGAAAATGCTTGACATTGTAGTTGACAATAATGATGGATAAACCTTTCATGTCTTATTTCAAGTTCTTTTTAATCACTTCTGCAAGGCGTTTGACACCTTCTTTATTTTGTTCTAAACTTGGGAATGAAAAATTCAGGCGCATGGTGTTTTTTCCTGAGCCGTCGCAATGGAAAACACTCCCGATGACGTATGCCACTTTTTGATCGATTGCTTGTTGAAATATTTTTTCGCTGTCCATGTGTTCCGGAAGAAATAAAAACAAAAAGAGACCGCCTTCCGGTTCTGTCCAGGTAACGCCTTTGGGCATGTATTTTTTGAATCCTTCGAGCATGGTATCGCGTTTAATTCGGTATGAATCGATGGTAGCTTTCAGATTTTTCTCCAGTAATCCTTTTTCCATATACTTTGCGGCTATCATTTGCAAAAACGGCGGTGTACACAAATCGGTTGCTTGTTTTGCGACAACAAATTTATCGGCAATTTCAGGTGCTGCCAACACCCATCCGATACGGAATCCCGGAGCGAGAATTTTTGAGAATGTTCCCAGAGTAATGACATGACCTGTACTATCCATTTGATACATCATCGGTTGTGCATTTCCATCAAAGCGCAGTTCACGATATGGGCTGTCTTCAACAATTAGGACATCATATTTGTGTGCAAGGTCAATAATTTCCCGACGACGGAATTCAGGCATAGTAATTCCTGCGGGGTTTTGAAAGTCAGGAATGATATAAATGAATTTTGGTTTTTCGCCATTTGATTTCATCGATTTCAACTGTTTTTCCAGCTTGTCTGAACGCATTCCGTGTTCGTCAAATTCAATTCCGATCATTTCGGCACCGTAAGTACGGAAAGCTGACAATCCACCAAGGTAAGATGGTAATCCGCATATAACTTTATCCCCTCTGTCAACAAAAATTTTCCCGAGTAAATCCAGACCCTGTTGTGATGAAGTGGTAATAATCAAATTTTCCAAACTTACATCTAAACCTTCTTTGCGATAGCGCTTAAGCAGTTCTTCCCGCAAGGGAACAAAGCCTTCAGTTGTACCGTATTGTAATGCTGCTGTGCCATTTTTTTCGAGTATTTCACAGCTTATCTCGTTGATGTCTTTAACAGGAAAACTTTCCGGAGCGGGTAGCCCACCTGCAAATGAAATAATATCAGGTTGTTGAGTAAGTTTAAGAATTTCGCGAATTGCTGAACGCTGCATCCCTTTAGCTGTTAGCGAATAAATTTTATTGAGATCAGAAATCATAATTATAACGTTTTATGTTGTGAATATTTGTTGTAAAATTAATGAAAAGCTTTTAGTAATCCTCATTTGCATTAAAATTAAAGCTTATACGATTTAAAATTGAGCGTCCCAAGGTGATTTCATCAGCATATTGCAGTTCGTCGCCAATCGCAATTCCGCGAGCAATGCTGGAGATTTTTACATCTAATTTGCTAATTTTTCGATAAATATAAAAGGCAGTTGTATCACCCTCCATGGTTGTCGGTAAAGCCATGATAATTTCTTTGACATTGTCGTTTTGAATTCTTTCTGGCAGATTGTTAATGTGCAAATCATTCGGTCCAATACCGTCCATGGGGGAGATGATTCCTCCCAAAACCTGATAAACTCCTTTGTATTGCCCGGTGGCTTCAATTGCCATGACATCTCTGACAGATTCTACAATGCAAATTACCTGCTGATCACGTTTATTACTTGCGCAGATATTGCAGATTTTTTCATCGGATATATTATTGCATTTTTCACAAAACCGGATATTATTTCCCAGTTCATGAAGAATGCTGCTGAAGTTTTCCAGCTCAGAAGCTTCTTGTTTCAACAAATGCAGCACGAGTCTCAGTGCAGTTCGTTTCCCGATGCCCGGGAGCTTATTGAACTCATTAACAGCTTTTTCTAGTAGTGCTGAAGGGTAGTTTCCGGTCTCCATAATCGTATCGTCTAAAGCCATCAAATATCATAGAAATTTTCGTGCTTTGCAAATAGGATTGTCTGTGAATGAATGGTTTTTCTTGCATATTTATGAACAAATATCATTACAGCTTGTCGATTACAGTAAGTTTCAGCTTGAATAATTGGGATTTCCCAAATTAAAATGATTAATTTTGTATGATTGAAATAGAGATTATGAAAAAGTATGAATGTTTAAAATCCTCAGAAATTCCCGCTGAATTTGGCCCGGGTGAGGTACACCAGAAAGTGTATTTGTTGAATGGCGAGTTGGTGCCTTGGAGTGGTGTGTATCAGGATGTTAAATCGCCTGTTTATGTTACTGAAGAAAACGGAGATTGTCATCCTTATCATTTGGGATCTTATCCGAAATTGACGAGTAAAGAATCTATGTCTGCTTTGAATTCAGCGATTGAAGCATATGATTACGGACGCGGTAAATGGCCAGTAATGGGTGTTGAAAAGCGTACTGCGATTATGTCAAGATTTTTGAACAGAATGGCTGAAAAGCGTGATGAAGTTGTTCGGATATTAATGTGGGAAATTGGAAAATCCTACCCGGATGCTTTGAAAGAATTTGATCGTACCTTGGAGTATATCAGAGACACCATTGACACATACAAAGAGCTTGACCGCGATAATAGTCGTCCGGAAATTGAGGAGGGTATTTTTGCTCAAATCAGGCGCTCTCCTTTGGGAGTTGTATTGTGTATGGGACCATATAATTACCCCTTGAATGAAACCTTTGCAACATTGATTCCGGCACTGATAATGGGTAATACCGTAATTTTTAAACCCCCAAAAGTTGGCGTTTTGCTTTTTGAACCACTTTTGCAACTGTTTGCCGAATGTTTTCCGAAAGGAGTTGTAAATACAATTTATGGAAAAGGGAGTGAGGTTGTGACTCCAATAATTGAGAGCGGAAAAATTAATTCGCTTGCATTCATAGGTAGTAGTAAAGTCGCTGATAATTTGAAGCTTAAACACCCTAAGCCGCATCGTATGCGGGCAATATTGGGGCTAGAAGCTAAAAATGTTGCAATTATTATGGAAGATGCTGATTTGGATAGTGCGATTCCGGAAATTGTCAGTGGAGCATTGTCGTTTAATGGACAGCGTTGTACCGCATTGAAAATGCTTTATGTACATGAATCTATTAAAGATGAATTTCTTCAGCGATTAGTAGCAGCTGTTGATGCATTGAAAGTTGGATTGCCTTGGGAAGATGGCGTGAAAATCACAGCGCTTCCCGAAGAAGGAAAGACAGAATATCTCAAGAATCTTGTGGATGATGCGATTTTACACGGCGCAAAATTGATGAACCCCGAACATGGAGGGAATATTGTGAATTCCATGTTTACTCCTGCCGTTATGTATCCAGTTAATGATAAGATGAAACTATATTATGAAGAGCAGTTTGGGCCGGTTGTGCCGGTTATGTCATATCATGATATTGAGGAACCGCTGCAATATATTATTAATTCAAAATATGGGCAGCAAGTAAGCTTGTTTGGAACGAATTCCGATACGATTGCAGATTTGATTGATCCCTTGGTGAATCAATTGTGTCGTGTGAATATTAACTCGCAATGTCAACGTGGTCCGGATACTTTTCCTTTTACAGGAAGAAAAGATTCAGCAGAAGGGACTCTGTCGGTTTATGATGCGCTGAGATCGTTTAGTATTCGTAGTATTGTGGCTGCAAAAGGGACTGAAACCAATAAGGACATAGTCCGTGATATTATCCGTAATAACAAATCATCCTTTTTGTCAACAGATTATATTTTATAAAATATTTAGTTTGAATTAAATGGCAGTGAGTTCTCTTGCTGCCATTTTTATATCTTTCCTTTTAGAAATGCTTGGCGCCTATCTTCCGGAAATTTTTCAATCGCATAGCGTAGGCATGTACGAGGCATGTTTTTGTAATGTGCTGTTAAAAACTCATCTGTGACATGTATGTCATTTTTGCTGATTTCCTTCAGCATCCAGCCCACGGCTTTTTGAATCAGGTCATGTTGGTGATGTAGTAGTAGTTCGGCGATTGAAAGAGGTGTTTCATAATGTCCTTTTTTGATGTCAAACATACATGAAACCATGGATATGCGTTGTTCCCAGATCTTGTCTGATTTTGCAAGCTTGTAGAGTATGCTTTTGTCTTTTTCATGAAGAAAATGGCCCAATATTTTGTAGGCAGACGCGTCAACTAAGTCCCAGTTATTGAGCGCATCTGTTTGTGATAAGTAAAAATCCACAATGGCTTGTCGCTTTGTTTCTGATTTATTGCGTTCGTACAAACTGACCAAAAGTAAAACTCCGGTGAACCTATGTTCGTGAAATTCAGACTTAAAGAGCTGTTTGATGTCATCAATCTCAACTTGATATTTAAAAGTCGCAGCAAGCTTTCGCTGTTCGGGTACTGTAATTCCTAAAAATTTGTCGCCTTCACCATAGCCTCCTTTACCGGTTTGAAAAAAGACAGCTTTTTGTTCTGCCTTTTCCGGATTTTTGAGTTTGTTAAGCGCTTTTTTGATTTCAGAGCTTGTGTTTTGCATCATTTTTTGAGCTTATACTTATTAATTCTCAGTTTTATAGACACTACAAATATACTACATGTATTCTAAAATTCAATTGTTCAGTTTAATAATCATTCTCTGTATTTGTTGTTAATAAAGCGTTGCGACGTTTGAAAATCACTAAAAGATTTATTGAGGTCATCATTTAATTTTATATCTTTGAGGCATTGTAAATAAAAGAAAATATGGAAATATTCAAAGGTCAAAACCTTATAGAGTTTGCTGAACACTTCAAAACGGATGAAGATTGCTTGATTTATTTATCTAAAATTAAATGGGAAGAAGGCTACAAATGTCGCAAATGTGGGCACACAAAATATCAAGAACGGAAAAACTATTCTCGAACATGCAATTTATGTAGCGATACGGAGTCTCCCACGGCGAACACACTATTTCATAAAGTGAAATTTGGTGTGCGCAAGGCATTTTTTATGTGTTTTGAGATGGCAACAACAACCAAAAGCTTTTCTGCTTCGCAAATGAGTGTCCGTTTTGGAGTTAGAGAAAATACGGCAAGACTGTTTATGCACAAAGTTAGAGAAGCGATGAAATCAAGTGGAAAATACCCCATGAATGGTAATGTCCACATAGATGAATTTGTCGTCGGTGGCAAGGAAGACGGAAAACCTGGTCGAAGTTATAATAGCAAAAAGAAGAAATCTGCTTGTGCTGTTGAATTAACAGATGAGGGAAAAGTAAAGCGATTTTATGTTCTGAAAATCACTGATTTTTCAAGTAAATCACTAAAAACAATATTTGAAAAACATGTTAGTATTAAAGCGAATGTAACAACAGATGAATGGAAGGGTTACAGACCATTAATGAAAGATTATAACATCACTCAAATCCCTAGCGCCTTTGGGAATAACTTCAAAGCTTTACACACAATGATTCACCAAGTAAAGTCTTGGTTAAGAACAACTTATTCTTGGGTTAGTGAAAAGAATATTGACCGATATTTTAGTGAGTTTTGTTATCGAATTAATCGTTCTCAGAATAAGGATACAATTTTCAATAATTTAATAGAACGAATGGTCTTTACAAAAAATGTAACACATGCTCAAATTATATGTAGCTAAATAACGACCTCTATAA
>JAQIBY010000126.1 GCA_027858835.1 Bacteroidales bacterium
CTCACAAGCTCTCAAACTCGCCCCATCGTTTTTTATCACCACTACGCCTCTACGTTTTTCTTTTTCGCACGCTCGCAAGCTCTCAATCTCGCCCCATCGTTTTTTATCACCACTATGCCTCTTCGTTTTTCTTTTTCGTACGCTCACAAGCTCTCAAACTCGCCCCATCGTTTTTTATCACCACTACGCCTCTTCATTTTTCTTTTTCGCACGCTCACAAGCTCTCAATCTCGCCCATCGTTTTTTATCTCCTCTACGCCTCTTCATTTTTCTTTTTCGCACGCACGCAAGCTCTCAATCTCGCCCCATCGTTTCTTATCACCACTACGCTTCTTCGTTTTTCTTTTTCGCACGCACGCAAGCTCTCAAACTCGCCCCATCGTTTTTTATCACCACTACGCATCATCACAATCGCGCCCTACCGTTTCCCAAAACTCCCAACAAGATAATCTGTCAGGTTTTCAACTGCTGTGTGGATATTCCATTTCGATTTATTTCGTTCTGTCACTTGATTGGAAATTGCTCTGATTTCAAGAAATGGAATTTTCATTTCATTAAAAATCATAAATAGCCCGGCTCCTTCCATATTTTCAATTGATGCGCTTGGAATCCCTTCAAACTGCAAGTTGTTTAAATTTACGGTATTGGATGTAACCAATGGTAACTGTGTCCCCAACATTAAATCCAGATTAGGATTTTTAATTTTCCCGTTATGGTAAATTTCAGACCATTCTGCATGATTGCAAAGCGATATAAATTTCATTTCATCTTGTGCGCCGATATCTGCAAATTGCTCACTTTCAACGCAAACAAGGCTGCCGGCTGTGAGTTTTTCATCATAACTCCCTGCAATTCCAGCCAATAGAATTTTGTTATAAGTTTCTGATGCCAGCAGTCGCATGGTGTTAAACATAGCCGCTGGAATTCCCGGACCACAAATGAGTAAATCTGTGGATTTATCCTTAGTGAAGTATCGCCGTGGGCTGCATTGTTGCATGCTTAGTGCCGAAATCAGGAGTTTTGCTTCTGCAAGTGTCGGGATGATAATTAATTGGCGGTTCATAAGATCAAAATCATAATTAAAAATAAAATTGTTTACTTTGCATCAATAAAGTTAATAAAATTATGGAATTTACGATAAATGATTCAGATATTGGTGGATTTGTCCGTACAGATTCATATGATGATAAAGTAACTCATGAATTGGCTAAGCATTATCATGAAATTATAAAACTTCTTGGCGAAGATGTAACTCGCGAAGGACTTGAAAAAACACCCATACGTGTTGCTAAGGCGATGCAGTTTTTGTTGCAGGGATACAATATGGATCCTGCCGAAATTTTGAAGTCAGCTAAGTTTAAGGAAGATTATCAGCAAATGGTAATTGTTAAAGACATTGATTTATTTTCAATGTGTGAGCATCATATGCTTCCCTTTATCGGGAAAGCACATGTGGCATATATTCCGAATCATTACATTACCGGCCTGAGTAAAATTGGTCGTGTCGTTGAGGCATATGCCCGCCGTATGCAAGTGCAGGAGCGTTTAACCACCCAGATTAAAGATTGTGTTCAGGATACATTGAAGCCGCTTGGAGTTGCTGTTGTAATTGAAGCCCGTCACTTGTGCATGCAGATGCGGGGTGTACAAAAACAAAATTCTGTAACAACAACATCCGATTTTACCGGCGCATTTCTTAAAGATGCCACGCGCAAAGAATTTTTGCAGTTAATCGGTACAAAATTAATGTAAACAAAACAAAAAATAGTAACGAATGAAAGCATTTGTATTTCCAGGTCAGGGAGCACAGTTCCCGGGAATGGGTAAGGATTTATACGATAATTACCCTGAAGCCAAACAAAAATTTGAAAAAGCCAATGAAATTCTCGGATTCCGAATTACCGATATTATGTTTGATGGAACTCCGGAGGAATTGAAACAAACGAAAGTGACTCAGCCTGCAATTTTTTTGCATTCTGTAATTCGCGCTTTGGTAATGGGTGAAGCATTTGCCCCGGATATGGTAGCAGGACACTCGCTCGGAGAGTTTTCAGCTTTGGTTGCGAATAAAAGCTTGAGTTTTGAGGATGCACTTGTCTTGGTTTCAAAACGTGCTTTGGCAATGCAAAAAGCATGTGAAGCCGAGGAATCAACCATGGCTGCAATTCTTGGGCTTGACGACGCTGTCGTAGAGGCAAAATGCGCTGAAATTGATGAAGTGGTTATTCCCGCAAATTATAATAGCCCCGGTCAAGTGGTTATTTCAGGCTCAAAAGCAGGAATTGAAAAGGCGATGGCTGCACTTACCGAAGCCGGTGCAAAACGTGCATTGCCTCTCGCCGTTGGTGGTGCATTTCACTCTCCCATTATGGAGCCTGCTCGTGAAGAGCTTGCTAAAGCAATTAAAGAAACCAATTTCGCTCAACCGATTTGTCCGATTTACCAAAATGTGGACGGCAAAGCACATTCAAATCCGAATGAAATTAAAGAAAATCTGATTGCTCAGTTAACAAGCCCGGTGCGTTGGACACAAATTATGAAAAATATGATTGCTGACGGCGCCCTACATTTTACTGAAATTGGTCCGGGAAAAGTCCTTGCCGGATTAATTAAAAAAGTAGATCGTAAAATGCCGGTTGAGAATTTTAGTTAAAAGATTTAATACTAATCTGATATGACCATCTGCTCTTTGAGTGGGTGGTTTTTTTTAAAATATTTTTTGCTGTTTAAAAACATACGAATATTGTCCTGTGGTAGTGTATAATGTTTTACTTCTTTACTCTTTGGTTCGACTTTTTAGCTAATTTTGCAAGCTAGGATGACAGGCTGTTACGCCACCATGCCCTCCTTTCCCAAATACTCTGAACGCAGCGTCATTCCGAACCGCTGGTTGGCGGTGAGGAATCTCAAAAATCTTATCGGATAACAATTGTTTAAAATGAATTAAAGATTTCATTTATATACATATCGAGTACTGTATTTATTTGTCCAAACTGTTTTTATTAAGATTTCGTAAGAAACCAACAATTATTATTATTTTTACGAAAAATGTAAATATGCATTTATTTTATGTTTTTATTGGAGGTGGTTTAGGTAGCTTATCGCGATACGGAATATCTCGTTTGGTGTATAGCAACGGGATAATAAACCCGCTTGCAACCTTTTTTACAAATTTACTGAGTGTTATTATCTTGGGACTTGTATTGTTTAGTTTGACAAAAATTAATGGAATGTCAAGCAATTTGCACGCACTCTTAATCGTTGGTTTTTGTGGCGGCTTTAGCACCTTTTCAACCTTCAGTTATGAAGTGTTTGAATTAATGCGACAAGGAAGTTATTTGATGGCCGGGTTGAATGTGTTTATTAGTATATTGCTGGCATTGGCAGTTTTATTTGTGTTGGCTAAAATGATTTAAGGATGAAGCGATTATTTATTTTTCTTATAGCGATCTTTATAGTGTTTCAAATTGATGCACAAAATTATAATTTACCTTCATCTCACCCTAAATTGATTGTTGGGATTACTGTGAATCAATTGCGTTATGATGCCTTGTACAAATTGTGGGATCAATTTGATGAGCAAGGTTTTAAAAAGTTGATTAATCAAGGAGCTTATTGTCGAAATGCAAAGTTTAATTATCTGCTAACACAATCAGCACCGGGTTATGCGACCATAGTTACAGGAGCCCAACCCTCGGAACACGGAATTGTATCTGATTTGTGGTATGAGCCTTTGGATGTTAAATCGGTGCATGCTGTGCAGTCGCGGAAACATAATCCGGTTGGGGTCAAAAACCGCAATAATGCTTGCTCTCCACAACAATTGATGGCCACCACACTGAGTGATGAGTTGAAATTGTATTTTCATAATAGAAGTAAAGTGTTTTCCATCTCTTTGGATGCAACTGCAGCAGTTTTGAGCGGCGGATTTAAGGCTGATGCTGCTTACTGGGTGGACGATGAAACAGGAAAGTGGGTCAGCTCATCATATTACATGAATGAATTGCCTAAATGGGTTAAAACCTTTAATAAAAACGATTATCCATCGGTGTATTTTGAACGGACATGGAATCCCATGGATTCTGTCTATCGCTTTGCATTACCCGACACAAGCTCGTATGAATATGGTTACGATGCAGAGTTTAAAACATTTCCTTATCATTATCCGGACATTTACAAAAAATTTGTTGGTAAGAAATTCATTAAAATGATTCCTGAAGGAAACACCATGACCACCGATTTTGCCGTACATACTTTGTTGGAAGAAAACTTGGGAGGGGATTTAATTACCGATGTCCTACAAGTGAATTATTTTGCGACAGAAAATATTGGTAAAAACTTTGGACCTGATGCAATTGAAATGCACGATGCATTATTGCGCTTGGATAAAGAAATTGCTCACCTTGTTCATACGATTGAACAACAAGTCGGGAAAACAAATGTCTTGTTTTATCTCGTTGGAACCAGTGGTGTGAGTAATAATCCGGATTATTTGCGTAGTGAAAAATTGCCCGCCGGAAAATTCAGACATCATTATGTCATTGCTTTGTTAAAATCTTATTTGAATGTGTTGTATGGAGAGGGAGATTGGATAAAAGATTATCACAACTTGCAAATTTATCTGAATCGGACTTTAATTGAAGATGCCGGCTTGAATTTGTCGGAAGTACAGGATAAGGTTGCTCAATTTGTTTTGTCATCAAACGGAGTTGCCAGCGTTTTAACAGCTACGGATTTACAACGGACAGAATATTCCAGCGGAATGTTTCAAAAAATGCAAAACTCTTTTCACCAAAAGCGTTCAGGAGATGTAATTATTGCATTAAAACCTGGTTGGATTCAAGATGTAAGTTATTCTGCTGATCATAATTCTGCATACAGCTACGATACGCATGTTCCATTAGTTTTTTATGGATGGAAAATTCGGAAAACTCTGATTGGGACAGCTGTTAACCCGGCGGATATTGTGCCTTCAATTTGTAATTTAATGAACATTCCACACCCGAGTAGCGTTAGTGGAATACCAATAGAGGAAATATCACGTTGATTATTAACGGATAAATTGTACCTTTATCATAAAAATTTGGCTTATGAAACGATTCATCATTATTTGCGCCACAGTGCTTTTTGCTTTTTCAGCAGTTGCACAGGAAAATAATACTCAGATGACTGAGGATACAGTAAAAACTGCACAAGACAGCATTGTTCCCTGGACAGGAAACTTGGTCGGGCTTAATGTGTATCCTGCTTTTGGAATGCTCGGTGGTAGTATGCTTCCTGCATCTAAAATTTTCTTTCAATACCGGCACATGTGGGAAAAAACGAATTTGCGCTTTAGTGTAAACTATATCAATTATTTTGATGATGATGAGCGCATGGATATCGTTGGAATTCAGGATAGTTTAATAACTTTCCGCGAATTTACAAATCTATTTTACACATTTGATTTCAGAGTGGGAGTGGAGCATGCTTATCACATGGATAATTTCCGCTTTTATTATGGAATCGGGGCAATTGCCGGTTATCATTATTTCGGAAAAGCTTATTATGTTTATGATAAGTCATTTGAGGGATATCCTGTACAAAATGTGCAGTCACCTATTGAATATCAGGAAACCGGTTGGTATCGTGCCGACATGTTGAAAGTTGGTGCCGATATTACTCTCGGAGTTGATATCCTTTTATCTGAAAATGTAATTATGTCAGTGCAATATGCTCCGGAAATTGCCTATTATTCACGAATGAAAAGTGATCGTGAAGATCCGGCAAATGTGTTTGTTGGTGATGTGGAAGATTATGTGGATTTCCGTGCGGATTTTATTGATGTGGTATTAAGCATAGGTTTTTAATGAATAATACTTTCTCGGAATTTAAAAATCTGATTTTTGATCTGGGCAATGTATTGTTGCCTATTGATTTTAGTGCGCCGGTAAAAGCGTTTCAGGAAATCGGACTCACTGATTTCAACCGCCTTTACGGTGAAATTCAACAAACAAATTTATTTAATTTGCTTGAAACCGGAAAAATTTCCGAAGCAGAGTTTAGAAGTGAAATGCGACGAATATCTGGGCTAAACTGGACCGATATGCAAATTGACGATGCATGGAGTACAATTATTTTGGATTTTCGACCAGCTACTTTTGCCATGCTTGAACGCCTTGCAGTATCGCATGACTTGTATTTACTTAGCAATACAAATTCCATTCATTTTACTCGGTATGATCAACAAATAATTGACAAATTTCATCCCAAGGGTTTAAGTGCATATTTTAAAAAAGCATATTATTCCCATAAACTCGGCTTGCGAAAACCTGATGCAGAGATTTTTGAGGCTGTTTTACAGGATGCCGGTTTAAAAGCGGAAGATTGTTTGTTTATTGACGACAATGAAACCAACATCACATCGGCAAAAGCCCTAGGATTTAATGTGCATCATCACGACCCGAAAGAAAAAATTGAAAATTTAATTTAATGGTTATCTGTTCATGTACCCAAAATAAGACTTGATTTTCTTTATTCGCCCCAGCCCTAAAGAGAGTGAAGAAAATCAATTGGCTCCCTTTAGGGCTGGGGTAAAACAATTGATTTTCATGTTGTTGTATTAAAATTAGGTGCAAAAACGGATATGCATATTATTTTATTAGTTGATAATTTCAACTTTAAGCAACCTCCTACCGCTAACTTCTGTTTCCATAATTACACTTACATACGTTTCTGGGAGGAGGGATTCCACCTGTTCCGGCCATTCAATGAAAATTTTGTCGGCTGTATCCAGATATTCTTCAAATCCAATACGCATTATTTCTTCCGGTTTATCAATCCGATAAAAATCGTAATGGCAGATTAGTGCTTGTTTTTCTGTGTAATATTCATTTAATATTGCAAAGGTTGGGCTTGTCACTAAATCTTCAACTTTGAGTTGCTCGCAAATTGCCTTTATAAATGTAGTTTTTCCGACACCCATATCAGCGTAAAAGGCAAAAACCTGAAAATTAGCAAAATCCTTCATGAATTGGCTTGCAACTTTGGGAAGTTCCTTAAGGGTATGGATGTGATAGGTTTTCATTATGATTTTGGTGTAAGATGAACAATTGGAATGAGCATTTCTTCCATTGAAATACCGCCATGCTGAAAACTGTCCTTATACATTTTCATGTATTGATTGTAATTATTCGGATACACGAAATAATCGTTTCCGGTTGAGAAAACATATGTTGAGCTGATGTTCGATTTTGGGAGATATGCTTTTTGCGGATCGGTAATTTCAAAAACTTCTTTGGGATTGTAATTCAGACTTTTCCCTTGTTTATATCGCAAATTGGTTGTGGTTGCCCGCTCACCCACGATACGGATAGGATTTTGAACCCGTATGGATCCGTGGTCACTGGTGATGATTACTTCTGCTCCTGATTCTGCAATTTCAGTAAATAATTCCAGTAAGGGAGAATGCTGAAACCAGGATTTTGTCAAAGAACGATATGCTGCTTCGTTTTCCGTCAAATCTTTAATCATTTTCATGTCTGTTCGCGCATGAGAAAGCATATCAACGAAATTAACAACGATTGTATTCAAATCATAGCGCAGTAAATTACTCAAGCGGGATTGGATTTTTTTGACATACTGAATATCATGTGCTTTTTCATAATGCACGGATTTTTCATTGCCGAAGAATCGATGAATCATTTTTCCTAGCATTTCTTCTTCGTGCATATTTTTTCCACCCTCTTCGTGGTCATTTTTCCATAGTTCAGGATGAATTTTGTTGATTTCAGAGGGCATGAGTCCTGAAAAAATTGCATTTCTTGAATATTGTGTTGCTGTTGGAAGTATGCTGAAATAGGTTTCGTCTTCGCGGATATGATAAAATTTTGCCAAATTTGGTTGGATTGCTTTCCAATGGTCGTATCGTAAGTTATCAATGATAAAAAAGAATACTTTTTTATTGGCTTTCAACAGTGGGAAAACCTTATGTTTCATCAGTTGATGAGACATAATGGGTTTATCTTCCGTTTTGGGATCCAGCCAATGGAAATAATTCTTTTTGATGTATGATGCAAAGGCATTGTTTGCCTCTTGCTTTTGCATGGTGAGAATTTCGTCCAGCGTTTGGTCTCCTGAGTTTTCAAGTTTTAATTCCCAGTCAATGAGTTCCTTATAAATATCATTCCAAGCTTCAAATGTATTGATTTCGTTAATTCGCATTCCCAATTTACGAAATTCAACCTGATAATCCATTCCGGTTTTCTCAGATACCAAACGTTCTGTATCGACATGCTTTTTGATACTCAAAAGAATTTGCTTCGGATTGACAGGTTTAATCAGATAATCACTGATTCTGCTGCCAATTGCTTGGTCCATAATATCTTCCTCTTCGCTTTTGGTAATCATAATTACTGGCGTAGAGGGTCTTAAGCGTTTGATTTCGGTAAGGGTTTCTAATCCGGAAAGTCCGGGCATATTTTCATCAAGAAAAACTAAATCAAAACTTTTTTCTCGAATTTTCTCGAGCGCATCTTGCCCATTTGTTGCCGTTTCAACGTGGTATCCTTTATGTTCTAAGAAAATAATATGTGGTTTGAGCAGATCAATTTCATCATCTGTCCAAAGTATTTGAATTTTTTTCATGGATATTGTTTTTTAGGTTAATTGTGATAATTAATGATTGTTCTATCAATAATTATTACGATAAAATTTTAGATAAAGATCAATGTCTTTTTCCTTCTTTAATATTTCAAAATTACTTTCTGAAATGACAAACTGCACATGGTCAACTCCATCAATTACTTCAAAGACAGTCTGATTATTCTTTATCAGATTCATGTAATTGGATGATTGTTTACTGTTCTTGAAAGGGTTAACATTAATCAGGCTTATGTTTTCAGAAAAGAGTGAGGTATTAACCTTGAAAGTTCGCATGTTGAAGGTGAAAATATTAAAACTATTCACTTCAAATTGTAGTTTCTTAGTATCGGCTTTTTCTTCAAGCGTTGCGATAACATATAGGTGAGTTTCATTGGGGGCAAAACTGTACAGGCTTTCTGCAATGGCTTCTTCTGACATTGTTGTGTCATTTTCAGCACTTTCAATCTCAGGGGTTGGTCTGCTGTTAAGGTCTGCAATCAGTGCATCAACATCTGTTTCTCCAAGGTAACCGAGAATTTGCATTGCACGATTAGATAACGGATCTTCCTGATAATTTTGAATGAATCCGGCGAGGTTTTGTTTAAACTTGATTTGATCAACATCCAAGGCTGTGGTGATAATTTGAATGAATCGAACTTTCGGTGCATAGGTACTTTCCGGGTTATTTTTCAAAAATGCTTGCGCCTTAATTTCTGCTTCCTGAAATTTGTTTGCACGATAAAGATCATAAAGGGATTCATATTCCAAGCGTTGCTGCCTTTGCATTTCTGCCAATTCTTGCATGTAATTTGGATTTTTTAGCAATTTGGCATAATGGCTATCCGGAAATAAATTCATTACTTTTTGTTTGTATGAATTTGCTTTATCCGATTTACCGGTCTCCTTATAGAGCTCATAAAGGCTGTAATAAGTCGGAAGTTTGTAGCCATGTTTAGGGAAACGCTCGTCGAGTGATTCAAATGCGAGGATGGACTTGTCATAATCGTTGAAATCCCGTTTGTAAATCTCACCCATTGCAAAAAGCGCATCACGAATGCTTTCATTGGAAAGAGCCAATAATGAATCAGTTAGTGGCAAATCCTGCATGTAATATGATCGTGATTTGTTATCATTGACACGGGCTACGGTGTTGGAGTCTGCCGCAACACTATCCTGATCTGCGTAGAAATCATCTTGCACTATCGATTTGTTAGAGCGTCTCCAATGATCTTCCAATTTTCGTTTTCCCCATTTTTTGCTGAACTCATTTTGTCCAAAACTTAGTGTGGCAGGGTTATAAAAGTACCATGCTCCACCTGATGGCGCATTAATTTGATTTGAGCCCCTGCGCTGATCGAATAGCATAGAGTTTTGCTGGCGTTGCATTTCCAGCTCTCGTTCTTTTTGCTCTTGTTCAATTACTGCTTGAATTTGTTTGTCGATTAGCGCATTTCGTTCTTTTTCAGGTAATGAGGCAATATGTTGCAAACTGTCTTGGGTTTCCACAATGTCCATTTCTGTAACCAAGCCATTCAGATTTCGGGATAAGCTTCTTATTTCGTCATAGCGTGAGTGCTCATTTGACAAATTCATAATGCAAGTGTCATAATACGCTTGTGACAAACGGTAATTAGGAATTTCATAATAAATATTTCCCAGTTTCATGCATGACATGGCCTTTTGGCTATTATTTGAAAAGCTGTTTTCACTGGAAAGTTTATAGTTCTTAATGGCTTCATCCCGCTTATTGTTTTCATATTCAATTTCTGCTAAAGCATAATACACCTGATCCAGATAATCAATGTTTTTGTCATCGCGGAGCATTTTCGTCAGGAGTTTTTTCATGTCTTTGTAGCTGCCGCCAAGTTTTCCGTAACATTCTGCCATGTTGATTTTGGCATTAAAAGACATTTCATAGGATTGGCTGCCTTTTGTTACTTTTTCAAACATTTGAGCGGCTTTGCGATACTCATTTTTCTCCTTGTAAAGTTGTGCTAATAAATACTGGTGTCTTGTTCGTTCGGATTTATTTTTGTTTTCCTTTATGGCTTTATGGAGCAGTGGCATTGCTCCATCTTTTTCTCCGAGCTTTAGATGATATGCGGCTTCAAGAATATCCACATCTGCCTGCAATTCTTCAGGGAAATCTTTTTCGGCACTAATCTGATCTAACCATTCGCGGGTCATTTTCATGTTGTTTGTTGCCAAATTGGTTCTGGCCATCCAGTACATGGCATCATATTTAATATCTTCATTACGAAATTCTCGTATGATATATTCAAAATTTTGACGTGCTGGCAAAAACTCTGTTTTCATGAAATATGCTTTGCCCATAAGCAAATAAGAATCGTCCACCCATTTATTGTATTCATTTTTCTGCATGAACTCCTGATCTTTTTTGCTGAGTGTCCCTCCTTTTTGTTTGGGCTTTACTTTGATTGAGTGATATTTAATCGTTTTGGAAGCTTTTCGAATGGCTTTATCCATGTCCCCGGAAATTGCAGATGCAGTTTCCTCATTTCCAAGAATGTAAATCGGCAACAATTGTGTAAAATCATCGCTGTGCTGATCTTCAACACGCTTAATCCCTTTTCGGTAAGATTCACGACCATTGAAATACACATTGTAATGCGCCGTTATATTGTGATAAGTACGGCTAATGAATGTGTTTTTCTCGGTTGAACAACTGATTGCCAGTATAACAATAATGAGAAATCCAATTATATGTCGTTTGATCTGTTTCAAGTTTCTTATTTTCTTTTATTTTAAACTCAAAAATAGCTGCTTTATTATTGAAAAACTACTCAACTGTTACAGATTTTGCAAGATTTCTTGGTTGATCAACATTGCATCCGCGTAAAACTGCAATGAAATAAGAAATTAATTGCAATGGAATCACTGAAAGTAGTGGGGCTAAGGCAAAATCTGATTCAGGAACTTCAATAACATGGTCTGCCATTTTACTGATGGTATCGTCGCCTTCAGTTACGATGGCAATGATAATTCCTTTTCGTGCTTTTACCTCTTGTATGTTGCTGACAATTTTATCGTAAGATTTATCTTTTGTTGCAACCACAATAACTGGCATGTTTTCATCAATCAGTGCAATTGGTCCATGTTTCATTTCTGCTGCAGGATATCCTTCTGCATGAATGTAGGAAATTTCTTTAAGCTTAAGCGCACCTTCCATGGCAACGGGATAAAGGTATCCGCGTCCCAGATATAGTGCATTAGTTGCATGTTGATACAATTCGCTGATTGCTTTTATCTCATCCGATTTTTTTAGAATTGCTGAAATCTTATCGGGAATTAATGCCAGCTCTTCAATCAAATCACTGTATTCTTGTTTTGTTAAGGATCCGCTTTTTTGTCCAATTTGCATTGCAATCATAGTGAGCACAGTTACTTGTGCTGTAAATGCTTTTGTTGATGCAACACCTATTTCCGGACCTGCATGGGTGTAAACACCACCATCTGTAGATCTTGGAATGCTTGAGCCGACAACATTGCAAACACCCAATACTGTTGCGCCTTTTTCTTTTGCTAGTTCAATTGCTGCCAGTGTGTCAGCGGTTTCTCCACTTTGACTGATTGCAATGACAACATCATCTTTATAAATAATTGGATCTCGATATCGGAATTCACTTGCATATTCAACCTCAGTTGGGATGCGTGCAAATTCTTCAATTAAGTATTCTCCTACTAATCCTGCATGGTAACTGGTTCCACAGGCGATGATGATAATACGTTTTGCGTTTGTTAGTGCATCCATATTATAATGTAAGCCGCCTAGTTTAAGTTCATGAGTTGCCGGATTGATACGTCCGCGGAATGTATCGCTGATGGACCGTGGTTGCTCGTGAATTTCTTTGAGCATGTAATGATCATAGCCGGATTTTTCGATTTCATCAACATCCAGCTCTAATTTATGAATGATTGGCTTTTTCTCGCCTGATTGTTTGCTGTTCAGGTTTTTAAGGTTCATTCCATTTAACCCGATGACTGCCATGTCGTTGTCTTGCAGGTAAATGACTGATTTTGTGTGTTCTACAATTGGTGTGGCATCACTTGCCAGAAAATATTCTCCTGACCCGACTCCAATAACTAGCGGGCTTCCTTTTCGTACGGCAATCAGATGGTCTTTTTCATCCACACAAGCGATAACAAGTCCGTAAGCACCTACAATTTTACTTAGTGCAAGTTCAACAGCTGTTACCGCATTAACTTTGCCTTTTAAGTAAATGTATTCAATTAAATTTGCAAGAACCTCTGTGTCTGTTTCACTTTTAAATTCGTAGCCGCGGTTAATCAGTTTCGATTTAAGACGATTATAATTCTCAATAATCCCATTATGGATAATTATAAATTTTCCGTGCATACTAGTATGAGGATGCGCATTAATATCATTGGGTTCACCATGTGTTGCCCAACGAGTGTGACCTAGCCCAATGGTGCCTTCAATGTTTTTCCCTTCTACTTCAGCCTCTAAATCTGAGACTTTTCCACGGCACTTGTAAGTGCTGCAATGGGCGTTTATTAAAGCAACGCCGGCTGAATCGTAACCACGATATTCAAGTCTTTTAAGTCCTTTTATCAGTATTGGGTAGGCTTGTTTTTCTCCAATGTATCCAACAATTCCACACATAGTAAGTTAGGTTTTTTGTTAAAAATCAGATGTAATAATTTTTATTTGTAATGGAAAATCGGGGTGAGCCCCGCCATATATTGCGCCGTAATTTGCACTTGTTCTGTTGTTAAGCGCAAATAGGGACAGATAATTGTCTGCTGATAAATTTCCCGATAACAAATCCTGTAAATACAATGGAATATTGAAAGTATAAGATCCATCTTCGTTGTATTCTCCACCAAAATGACTTGAGCTCACTTTATAATCTGTTAAAAACTCATATAAATCGTTATCATTTTTGTAAACCAGAGTTAGTTGCTCCGGGATATCGGATGAACTGAAATAATCACTTGCAACGGTAACTTGTAATTGCGCCCTGTTTACACCTTTTTCTAAAATTGCATTAAGTTTGTCAGTGTCTTCAATTCTGAGTTCTGTTTTTAACCCGGCTGCTGATTGAATGAATGCATATTCCTGATTGTCTGTTTGATTATTAATCGCTGCCTGTATTTCAGGTGCTGCAAGCGAATAATCATGATTAAACATATTAATTCGAACACTGTTGTTGTTAATTAAAAAATCATAAGTTTCGCTGTCATTGTAATGCATAATCATTCGTGAATTATCTGATAATAAATCAAAATACGCAATGCAGCCTCCACTTGCACCGGATGGGATTACTTCAAAATATAATCCTTTAAATGCACTTAATAAGGTGTTTTCATCCGCGTAGATTGTATTATCATCAAAAACAGATAGAAAGTCTGGCTCAGAAATGGTGAATGCGATTGTGTCATCGGATGGTCTTGGAGAAAAACTGTAAGTTCCCAGTTGACGTAGAGTAGAGCTTACGGAGTAATCACTGTAGTACGTGGAGTCGAGATCAAAATCTGTATCCAATATTTGATAAAGATTAAATTGGATATCAGCAAGGGTGTCGCCAAAATATCCATCATAATTCAGCACCAAGGTCACGGAATCTACTTCAATTGTTGCATCCTCGCTAACATTCCCGCTGGACAACATTAGCTGACTAATAAATGACGCATCAGTTTGTCCGAAATCATTATCAACATAAGAACCCAGCAAGCTGAGGCTACGTTCGTCAGTTGCTACACTGCTGTCTCTGACTGTACGAGTAAAAACACTCAAACTGTCTGTGGCTAAAATAATTTTGTCCGATCCGGGTTGAAGTCCGATTCCAACTTCAGAAGGTTCTGTTTCGCATGCAGTAAAACTAATAAGTAAACTGACGATCACGCCGGTAATAATGAGCGTTTGAATTAATTTCTTCATAAAATATTTAAGTCTCTAAAATTTTATCGTAAAACTCTGAATAATTCTGAACGTAGTTTTCTTCATCTTGGTATTCAAGTATGGGTTTTTTTGATGCTTTTGCGTAATCGAGTAACTCAGGATTGATTGTCTCACTGCCCAATATAATTGCATCAGAGTGGTCAATTGCCAATTTATTTAAGCTCAAATAATCTGCATTCTTGAGTGACTCAAGGTCTTTTGGCTCAACGCCTTCATATAATGCAGTGTTAACTACATTTGGATTAAGGTTGTTTTTAAAATTGTCATCATACAAGGAATAAACAATTTTAATATCACTGAATAATGGATCGTCTTTATACGATTTTTTTAAATACAATGGGACAAATGCAGAGAACCATCCATGTATATGAACAAGGTCAGGGCTCCAACACAATTTTTTCACTGTTTCAATCACGCCACGTGCATAAAATACAGCTCGTTTGTCGTTGTCTTCAAATTCAACACCATCTTTATCTCTGACAACGGCTTTTCTGTGGAAAAAATCTTCATTATCAATGAAATAAACCTGCATCCTTGCTGCTTGAATTGATGCAACTTTGATAATTAATGGATGGTCGTAATCTTCAATGATGAGATTCATTCCTGATAAACGAATCACTTCATGAAGCTGGTTGCGCCTCTCGTTAATACTCCCAAATCGGGGCATAAAGGTTCTGATTTCTTTTCCGGCTTCTTGAATGCCTTGTGGTAAGTGGCGTCCAATTTTTGACATTGGGGTTTCCGGGAGGTAAGGGGTTATTTCCTGTGCAACAAATAAAATTTTTTGCTTCATGATATTAACATGTATTGTTAGATGGATACAAAAGTAAACATTTTTAAGGGAATATGCAATTTATACTTTCCTTTGACTGTTGTGAAATGGTTCAAATCTCATTCAGTTAAATCGTAATATTTGATTTTTGCCGGACTGTATTTTTGAAAACGATAATATTTTGGGAAACATCATCGAAAGCACTTATCTTTACTGAAAAATTATTATGATGCGAATCATTGAAAAAGCAGAGTTGAGTAAACAAGTTCAAGCATATCGAGAACTAAATTACCGGATTGGCTTTGTGCCTACTATGGGAGCATTGCATTTTGGGCATCTTAGTTTAGTGAGAAAATCGCGTGCCGAAAATCAAATAAGCATTGTGTCCATTTTTGTTAACCCAACACAATTTAACGACTCGAAAGATTTAGAAAAATATCCGAGAACGCCCGAACAGGATTTAGAGATGCTTGACGCAGAAGGTGTAGATATTGTTTTTGTACCTGATGTGGAAACAATTTACCCAGATGAAAAACGCAATGTGTTTGATTTAGACGGCTTGGATAAACCGATGGAAGGGAAATTCCGCGAAGGACATTTCGATGGAGTTGCTGATGTTGTTTATCGTTTGTTTGATATAGTAAAACCCGATAGAGCTTATTTTGGAGAGAAAGATTATCAGCAGCTCAAAATAATTCAACAAATGACAAATGTGGCAAAATTACCGGTTGAAATTTGTAGCGGAGAAATCGTTCGTGAATCTGACGGCTTGGCAATGAGTTCTCGCAACATGCGATTGTCAGAGCAAGAGCGGAGTGTTGCGGTAAATATTTATCGCATAATGCGGGATTTTGATCCGAAAGCATTTGTTGAAAATCCAAGCAAAGCTGAAAAAATGCTGGCTGAGGAAATTAATCAATATGAACATTTACAAACGGAATATGTTTCTATTGTAGAGGATGACAGTATGCAAACACCTGAAAACCTAGAGTCTGATGTTACATATCGACTTTGTATTGCGGTTTGGTGCGGGCAAGTTCGCCTCATTGATAATTTAACATTTGTTATTTCAAATAATTATTAACTTTGTCGCCCATAAAAGAACAGACTATGTTTATTGAAGTTGTAAAGTCGAAAATTCATAAAGCCACTGTAACCGAAGCAAATTTACAGTATGTTGGTAGTATTACTGTTGATGAGGATTTGATGGATGCAAGCAACATCATTGAGAATGAAAAAGTGCAGGTGGTGAATATTAATAATGGTGAACGATTGGAAACCTATGTTATTAAAGGCGAAAGAGGTTCCGGTGTCATTGCATTGAATGGTCCGGCTGCTAGAAAAGCCACTGTGGGTGATGTCGTTATTATTATTTCTTATGCATCCATGGATTTTGAAGAAGCAAAAAATTTCAAACCTACCTTTATTTTTCCGAATATTGCCGGAAATACACTTGATTAAAAATGCACAGTTTTAAACGGATACAAGATAAAATTATAACACAGGAAAACCTGAAATCTTGGGCAGAAAATTACAGGCCAAGCATTAAGAACCTTGTGTTTACGAATGGTTGTTTTGATATTATCCATCGAGGACATATTACTTATCTTTCACAGACTGCTGATTTAGGAGATAAATTTATTGTTGCATTGAATACTGATGCCTCTGTGTCTCGATTAAAAGGTGAAAACAGACCAGTTCAAGACGAATATACAAGAGCACTTGTGATGGCAGCATTCGAATTCGTTGATTTTGTTTGTTTTTTTGATGAAGATACGCCTTTAAATATCATTAAGTTATTGTTGCCAAACCTCCTGGTTAAAGGCGGAGATTATAAAGTGGGAGATATTGTTGGCTATAAAGAAGTTGTTGAGGCAGGCGGAAAAGTTGTGACAATTGATTTTGTTGAAGGATTTTCATCTAGTTCAATAATAAATTCTATTTAGTTTATCAAAATTTATTATATTTGTCTCATTATCAAAATTGTAATTATGCTGAAAAGAATATCGTTTATTGTTGTAATCCTGGTTTTAGCCGGATTGAGCTTTTCTTCCTGCAATAAGGTTGAAAATGAAATTAATCGTGCATGGTTGAAAGAAAGTATGATGGCTGAAGATCCTGCTGAAATAATCTGGGACTTTCAGGATGGTGGTACTTTAGTTCGTTTG
>JAQIBY010000132.1 GCA_027858835.1 Bacteroidales bacterium
GCATTTTGGTTTGCGGAGCATACACCTATGGTGAAACCTACGGGGGGCTTTACCCCTACGATGGCTGGCTGATTAAACTAAACCCAGATGGTAGTACCGTGTGGAATAAAAAGTATAGATTCCCAACTTTGGATGATTATGTTGAAGATTCTATTTATTGCTACTTCAAAGCGCTAAGCCAATTAGAAAATGGGAATATTGCAATAGCATTTCAATCAAGAAGAACACCTAATGGTTCTCGCATAGACCCTAGTTTATTAATGCTAAATGAATTTGGAGACACAATATTTTCAAAACATTACGTTTTCCCAATAGGTAATATAGATGGAGCTGCAGGGGATTTGTGGGTTAACTCAATTGTTGAAACACCTGATTCCGGTATTGCAATAAGCGGCTATGGAGAGTTTAAGCGATACGATGAAATAGAAGAACAATGGACGTACGACCAGCGCATTTTCCTCATTAAAACCGACAGCCTTGGCAACGACCATTTCGTTTCGGTAAGCGAGCCACAAGCCAAACCCATTGCTCGCTATGAGTTGGAGGTGTACCCAAACCCGGTGAGTGATTATTTGTTTATTGAAACAGATGAAAATTCACACACAGATGGGGAGCTTACTATTGTGAATCAATCAGGGCAAATTGTTTATCAAAATCACACAACAAAAGACGCACTAAGTTCCGGCATTTGCGTGGATAGTTTTTCACCCGGAAACTATTTGATACAACTAAAAACTGAGGATAAAACTTTTTTTGGTAAATTTGTTAAGTACTAAGTTACATCCCTTTAAAATCAAAAATGCCAATATAATGCCGCCGCAGAGTCAAAGCTGACACAAGAAATAAAATGAATTTTATCGGGCACCCGAAAGCTTTTGGACAGCATCTACGTATCGTATTGGTATGCTTGTCAGTGAGCCGCAAAGAGTATTATTTATATTCACTGTTATCGGGAAAAACAGAAATTATCAATTTAATGATTAAAATGCGAAGAATATTTCGTCCACTTCGGCTAAAATTCAGAGAATGATTACGCGTTTCCAAATAAAAAATATTTATTTTGTATCTAATAGAAACCAAAAATCATTCAAAAAAATGACCAGCATTAAGACAAACAGCAACCAAAATGAAACCACAAAAATATTCGTCCATAAAACAAAAACGAGTTATTTAATGCAAACTGCAATATTTGTAGTCTTGCTTTATTGGTCAATATGGTTAAATCTGGTGGTTTTTGGAACGGTAGGTGTCGGTTTATTAGCAGGCATCTTTTTCATTTCTACCAAAGGGATAGAAATTGATTTTGAAAACAAACGCTACAGGCAAGGACGAATTGCCGGAAACATTTGTACCGGACAGTGGAAACCTTTACCTAAAATTAAATATATTTCAGTTTTCTCAGTAAGCATGGCGAGCAAAGTAAGAGGGGTTAGTAATGCAAGTGTTTCATCCAAAAATAGAATTATTAAAGTAAATTTAATTCACGACAAAAACGGTCGATTAACCGTTTTTAAAACGAAAGAAAAAGATGATGCATTTAAGACAGCATGCTTAATCGCAGAAAAAATGAATTTGAAAATTCTTGATGCAACAAACATTAATCGAAAAATTTACAATTCAGCAGAAGAATACCTTCAGTTGGAAAAAAATAATGGTCACATCCTGAAATAGGTTGACACAATTACCAAAAGATTATCTAAACCCATAGGAGGGCATTCTAAGGCACTCAAAAGTGGGAAAATCACCCATAACTCATCCTACCTCAATAGTGTAACATTTCCTTTTTTTGAGAAATTATCTTCATCAATACAAGTGGCCTCAAAGTAGTAAATATAAACATCCGGTTGCAGCTCCTGTCCACGGAAGGTTCCATCCCACCCCCGATCATTAATATTTTCAGATTCGTAAATTATTTCTCCCCAACGATCGTAAACAGCAAAATACATTTTCTTGACCACGCCAACCGGAGCATAGGGTTTAAAATAATCATTTTCACCATCAGCATTGGGAGTAAACGCATTGGGGACATAAAGATATGGCTCTCCGCAAATTAATTCATTCACAATAATGGTAATTGTATCAATATTTACACATCCGTTGGCATCGGTAATGCGCAACTCATAGGTTGTTGTTTCTGTCGGCCATGCTTCAACCTGAGGCAAGCCATCTTCCAGAATGCTATTTGCCGGATACCAATCATAGCTATATCCTGCAGCATCAGTTCCAAAAAGATTAGTACTCATGCCAACATATATCTCAGGATTATCAGTACTTACATCAAGTGGAGGAACATAAGATTCATTTTCAATAAAAAATTCGCCATAAGTTTCACAGCCATTGTCATCGCGGAGCAATAATTCATAATCCCCTGAGCACAATCCCGTTAAATCCGACCCATCGTCATCAACCGACCAATGATATTGATATTGTCCGGTACCACCAGTTGCATTCACATGAATTTCGCCGTTACAAACACCAGAACAAAGCATATTTTCAACCGAACCGGTAAACTCCAGCAATTCCGGCTGCGACAAAGTAATGCTCGCTGTATCAACACAATTGTGATCATCAGTAAGTGTTACGCTATACTGTCCGGCAGTTACCGGCTCAAGACTTTGACTTGCGCTCCCTGTGTTCCACTGATATTCATACGGGAATATTCCTCCTGAAGCTTGCAACTCAATGCTGGTGCTATCTCCATAACACAAAATTGGGTCAGCAAGTATTTGTAAACTTATTTGCGTTGGACTCATAATATATCCATTTTCATGGATGACACAATTATCGGCATCAATCACTGTTACCTGATAATATCCAGCGCATAAATCGGTAATGCTTGCTTGAGAATCGCCATTTGTCCATGAATAATTAAAAGGAGGAGTGCCTCCTGAAACATTGACAATCATTTGTCCTTCGCAATCACCGTAACACAAATTGTTTTCTACATCACTCAAGCTGGTTGCCAGATTATTCGGAGGAACCATTTCAATTTCCAAGACAGTATCACAACCATTTATATCCATGATTTGTACTTCATGAACACCGGTATGCAAACTACTATTTGTGGCTGTCTCAACACCATCATCCCAGAGAAAGAAATACCCTGGCGATCCTCCGCTTACAGAAACAGTTGCTGCTCCAAAACCGATTCCATCGCACAATGGATCCACAATATTTACAAACTGCGGATTTAATTCGGGTGGTTGTACAATCTGCACGGATGCATTCGCTTCACATCCAATTTCATCTACCACCGTAACATCATAATTCCCGGCACACAAACCGCTTACGGCTTCGCCATTTGCCCCATTACTCCATGAAAAGTCATAAGGCGGATATCCATTTACAACAGTACTTACCGCTCCTGTACACTCACCATAGCAAAGCGGATGTTCAGGAATTATTGAGCTAATTTGAATATCATCGATTGTCACAGACACTTCGGCTGTTTCTGTGCAACCCATTTGATTTTCGATGTCAACTGTAAATGTTGTGTTTTCTGTTGGTGCGACAAGCGGATTTGCGGTGTTTTCTCCGGAAACAATAAATCCGCTCGGAGACCAAATGTAGGTATTGATATCAGAAGGATTCAGATTATTAATTGACAATTCAACCGATGCTCCGACACAAATAATCGGGTCAGCACTTAACTGGTAATTGAAACTATGCAAATTCACCGTTACGGAATTGACAACATCGGTATTACACAAACTTTCAGTGACTTGCACCCAATAAGTCGTACTTTCTGTCGGCACATCAGACATGCTTAAATTTGTACTTAGCAAATTCGTAAAACTCGCATTATCAGACCACTGAATATCCGTGTAGTCTCCAAGGATCTCGGCATTTAGCACAACCGGATCACCGGGGCAAATTAAAGTATCAGGAGGCAATACAAGCTCAACATCCACATCAATGACCTCAATGGTTTGAAACACTGTATCGGTGCAAACATCATTAATAATCAATGTATATTCCGATGTTTCAGACGGACTGGCAAGTGGATTTTGCACACCGGTATCAGATAGGTTATTACCGGAAACCCAATCAAAAGTAACATCTGCCCCATAATGATCTGTCGGTCCGATTTCAACTGACTCGCCGGGACATATTTCGATTGGCGCCAATTCAATGATTTCAGGAATTTGCACTTCAATTTCGCGAAAGGCGGTATCTGCATAATTACAAGCAGCGGGGTCAAATGCAATCAGCATCACTTCATAAACTCCTTCTTCGGTATAAGTATGTGTTGGTTCAAATTCATTGGAAACCGGGCTGCCATCACCAAAATCCCAAGTAAACTCTACTCCCTGACTTGTATTTTCAAATTCAACATCAAAAGGCGCACAAATTGCAGGAATGGGATTAAAATTGGCTTCGGCCAGATTTTCGATAATATTAATTTTAAACACCGCATTATTACAATTCGTACTGCTGTTTTCAGTTGACCAGACACCGGGATCAGGCATGGTCGGAAACTCCTGACACGACCCGCAGCTTGCACAAACAGATTGTATGACATTTCCTTTTTTGTCAAATCGACTTGTTCCGCCATCCACATGATCATGTCCTGAATATCCACAGGTACCATAATGCACTTCGCCAAAAAATGTAGCATATTCCAGCGCAGTGGCATTTTCACTTAGAACCATGATATAAAAATCCTGCCCATCAGTTTCAGATTGAAGTGCATCGGCAGTTATCGGCAAACCTTTGGTTCCGTAGTCATCTTCCCACGTGTAGTAAGTATTGGTTTCATCAAGATATGAATACGCCCATTCCCTTCCCCATCCGGCAAGATAAATTCGATCACATACATCTACGGCAAAAGCGGATGGCGAAAGCACAGGATGTCCGGCACCACGACCAAACACTGTGGACCAAATTCGCGTAGATAAATCGTTTGTAAATGACGCCAGAAATTGTCCTGAATTTGGCGTCGAATAACCGACATTATAAATTAAAGTACTTCCACTAGCTTCTGTTTGTCCGTAAATATAGACTTTGTCATCATCATCAACCCGAACGAAATGTGCTTGATCGTAGGCTGCACTACCAAAAAATGTCGAGGACAGAAGCGTATTTCCATTTTGATGAATTTTTGAAACAAAGGCATCGGTACTGCCACCAAGATAAGTCTCTGAAAAGGCTCCTGAAGTTGTTGGAAAATCAGATGAGCAAGTTCCTCCAGAAACGAGCACCGAATAATTCTGATCCGGTGTAATTGAATAAATTGCATCATCCTGTGTTCCACCAAGATAAGACATCCACATCATTACAGAGAGATCTGGTGAAAATTTAGCAACCAATCCGTCCATTCCGCCGGCATTTGTCGTTTGAAATCCATTGTTAGCCCCCGGCATAATATCATCCGAAAAAGTATTTGCACCGATATAAATATAATTTTTATCATCAGCAATTACTTCACCACGCGCACCGTCACCATAGTTATAATACAAGGAATCGTTGCCGTGCATCTGGATATATCCTTGTTCAGTATATTCAATTTTAAAATTCAATCCATCATTAGCAGAGCCACCGAGGTAAGTCCCTCCGAGCAACTCAGTCCCATCTTCATTTAATTTTACAAGAAAAATATCTGTGCCATCAGGAAAAGCAATCACATTATCATAATTTATTGAATCACCTCCATTAAACGTATCATCAAATGCATTTACTGTTGGGAAATCAGTAGAGCCGGTTGTCCCGAAAATAACAAGTTCATTGTATTCATTCACAACCATTGAATGCGGCATTTCCTCTCCTGTTGACCCGCCCAAATAGGTTGCAAACAAGCGCTGTGTTCCATCCTCATTGTATTTGATGATTCCAACATCACAGCCATTACCATAATAATCAGGATTGTTCGGATTTGGTGCCACTCCACCAGCCATATCGATTTGATATGCCCCAAGGCTAACCGGATAACCAATATCAAAAACAATCCCACCTGCGAACACATTATCATTATAATCCCATGTTGCCGTAAACCCCCAATTATCGCCGGTTGAGCCCGTGTATGTTGAAAACACTAAACTTGGGTCGATAATTACCGGTAAAGATTTATCATAACCATCGGGAAATGTATAACCCAGAATATTATCCGTTAGTGTATATTTACAGCGAACGGGAATGCTGTCCCCATCAATAATCTGATAAGAATCCGGATGCATTTCTATGGTTTTTGACAAACTGGTTTTTAAGATTAAATTACCAAATCGCAGTTTAATATCTTCTACTCCTTCATATCGCAATTGAATATCGTCCGGATTTGCGCCCGGATTCAAAATAAAATCATATTTTAATCCACTGCCCTGATCATAAAAACACAAATCAATATTTGGATATAAAGCGTCATAACAGACCTGCTCAAAGCGAGAAACCCGACTAGCCCAGTTGTCCGGATTATTCCCCACAAAATAATTTTCATAATCAGGTAATGGATATTTCCCTGAAACCCTGACATCGTCTGATGCCCCAACAAAATGCATTTTATAGGCATGAAAATCAAGATGTGTTGTTTGCTCTTGCGAATGATTTGTGTCGTCATTACTACCTTCACCATGATGAGCATGAGAATGTTCGTACTGGGTTTTATCAGCAAAATGATAAACCAAGCCGTCCTTTTCTAAAAATAGCGCACCATAATTCAATCGGCATTTGAATTCAACATGCTCGGGAAGTTGCCCCTTGTTTTCAGAAAACCGATGCTGCGCAAAACCGTTTAACACCGCAAAAATCAACAAAAGACTGAAAATTAGATTTTTCATAATAACTCAATTTTGACAATGATATCCCGATTACCAACTGTCCGAAAGCATAAAGATAACAAATCCCTGAAAATTAGACAAGAATAATGTGTATTTCGTTGTCTTTTCCGAGATACTTGAAAAATCAAACCATTATAGATTTACAATAATTTCTCATTTAAAACGCTTTAATTAATGTGGCAGAATATTTGTACCTTAGTCTTCTTAAAAATCGACACTATGAAAAAACAAATCGCTTTTCTAATCATGCTTTTTGTGGGAATATCGCTCACAAACGCACAATCCATAGACGTTCAAAATGTTACGATTGAAGTAAGTGTGAAAAACTACGACGAACAAGCTAGCGAGGGTGAGCAAATTTTGTTCGTAAGCAAACTCACAAAAGCCGTTTACACAGGGACAAGTAATGCAGATGGTGAATTCACGATCAAAATTCCCGGAGCAGATGTGTATCAAATTAAAATTAAAGGCGTTGGCACAAATCAAGATTATCATGAAATGGAAATTCCTGCCTTAAAAGAAAATCAGGCATATGGAGTTTATGAGTTAGACATTATGTTTGAACCACCGAGAGTTTTCACACTGAATAATGTGCTGTTTGATACTGGTAGTGCAACCATTAAGCCATCATCAAATAAAGAATTAAAAGAATTATTTGACTACATGAGCCTCAAGCCGGATTTAAAAGTTGAAATTGCTGGACATACTGATGATGTTGGAGAAGCCGAAAGTAATCTTTCTTTATCACAACAACGTGCCGATGCAGTTAGAAATTGGCTAATTCGCCGTGGCATTTCTACAGACCGCGTCATTGCAAAAGGTTATGGCGAAACCCAGCCGGTAGCATCAAACAAATCTGATGAAGGAAAACAAAAAAACCGTCGTACTGAAGTACGGATATTAAGCAATTGATACTCGCAGTGCAAATAAATTTCAAAAGAAACACACTCAACTAAAAAACATTAACAGTTTTATAAACTATATTAACATTTGTTTAAGAAACAGATTGACTTGTCAGGCGTCATAAGAAACGAAACCACAAAACGCTTGACATGAAAAATTGGCTTTTTTTAATTTGTTTACTGGGATTAATTCCCGTTTCATTTGCTCAGGATTTTGATTATTCACATGAAATTATTCAAGAATTATGTGACACCAGCTATCATGGAAGAGGATATTATGAGCAAGGCGATTTCAAAGCAGCACAATATATCTCCGGAGAATATGAAAAACACGGTTTAAAAACATGGCATACGTCTTATTTTCAACACTTTAACTTTCCTGTCGGGGTATTTCATGGTGATATGGATGTGCTTATTGATAACGAAAGCTTAAAACCCGGGCATGATTTTGTTCTACGCTCATTTTCAAACGGAGCAAAAGGAAATTATGAGATTTACGAAATTGACACTACAACTTACGATGAAACAACCTGTTTAGCGGAATTAGCAGCACTAGACTCATTATCAGATGCCATTGTCTGCAATTTTAATTTCGCGAGGAAACACAAAGTCTTATACAAGGCAATTTATCAATCGCCGGCACAAATTCTCATTTTTAAATGGGACGACCCACTAAAGTTTTACAAAGCTCACGCTGCAAAACAATTTCATAAATGCATTATATGGGCAAAAAGCAAAAACGTTCCGGAGCATTGCAAAAGCTTAGATATTGATATTGGCAAACAGTTCATTGAATCTCACATAACACAAAATGTGATTGGTTATTTGGAGGCAGACAATCCCAATGCAGAATGGTTGCTTTTTATTGCCCATTACGATCATCTTGGGATGTTGGGCGAATCCACATTTTTTTCTGGCGCCAACGACAATGCAAGTGGAATTTCAATGTTACTCACAGTTGCAGAAGCCTATTCAGCAAAAAGCAGAAAATACAACATGGCTTTTGTTGCTGTTGCAGGAGAAGAATGCGGTTTACTCGGATCAAAGCACTATGTTGAAAACCCAAGCTTTCCCTTAGAAGACATCAAACTCGTAATTAATCTGGATATGGTCGCAGATAATGGTGACAGCCTTTACGTTCAGCACAGCGAAGCAGCACAACTTGCAATTGACAAGATGGAAGCCTACGCCAAGAAAAAAACACTTTATAAGGGCTTTCAATATGCTGA
This sequence comes from Bacteroidales bacterium, assembly GCA_027858835.1. Taxonomy (GTDB): domain Bacteria; phylum Bacteroidota; class Bacteroidia; order Bacteroidales; family ML635J-15; genus JAQIBY01. Next base: position 8,902 of record JAQIBY010000132.1, read on the forward strand.
TTTATCGCCACATTCAGATCATTTTCCATTTGCAGAGAAAGCAATTCCGGCAGTATCCTTTTCTACCCATGGAGATTATAATGCACATTATCACACGCCCCTAGACGACATGGAGCACATTACAATGACAGGATTTAAAAAATTATACAAACTAATTCAAGGATATATTAACACCTAATATAAGACAAAGAAACCCGGCACTATCTAAGTTTTTTCATAGATGATTAGTTTCACAATTGCATAATACCGCCGGGTTTCTTAATCTTTTGTAACACCTTAAATCCGCAATTTTGACTATTCCTAAATAACCCTTACAGGTTTTACGGATTAAAGATATAACATTTAAGTGAGAATGAAATTATTTCATTCTCCTTTTCTTTTTGCCTAGATTCAACTAGCAAATGCAACTTTCTTATTTACAAATTTATAAAATATATTTTTAGGGTTGTCATAATTTAGATTTTTCCTAGGTCTTCGATTGATTTTGTACTGTATCTCCTTG
>JAQIBY010000042.1 GCA_027858835.1 Bacteroidales bacterium
CTCCACTTCCAAATACTCTGAAAGCCGCGTCATTTCGACCGAAGGGAGAAATCTGTATGGTTTTATCGGACAACATTGTAATTTTATAGGTTATTAAGAAAAATATTATGGAACTTAAAGGCATCTTAAAATATCTCGAAAAACTGAAAGCAAACAATACCAGAGAATGGTTCAACGAAAATAAATCTGAATATACGGATGCAAAAGCCTCTTTTGAAGTTTTTACGGAGATGTTGATTAATGAAATATCCGGCTTTGATAAGTCTGTTGCCGGTGTTGATGCGAAGGCATGCATGTTCAGAATTTTCAGGGATGTAAGATTTTCTAACAACAAAGCACCATACAAAACAAATTTCGGGGCATTTATTGCCTCAGGCGGTCGTAAAAGTCAACTTGCTGGTTATTATGTACACATGGAGCCCGGTGCAAGCTTTCTCGGCGGAGGAATTTATATGCCGCCTGCTGATAATCTGCGATTAATCAGGAAGCGAATATTTGATAATCCTAATGCTTTTCGTGAAATTATCAATAACAAGGAGTTTAAAAAATATTTTGACGGGATTTATGGAGAAAAATTAAAAACTGCACCGCGAGGTTTTCCCAAAAACTGGGAGTATATTGAACTCCTAAATCATAAGCATTATGCTGTGGCACATCTTGTTAAAGATGATTTTTGGAATAAGCCCGAAGTTATTCAAAATAATATTGCTATCTTTAAGGTGCAATATGAATTGAATACCTATTTAAACGAAATATTAAACCAAGTTTTATGAAAACATTCTTTAAGATTTTAGTGTTATTTGCTGTGCTAACACTCGTTGCATGTGAATCTCAGCGGCATATTTCAGTTACTGTCGTTGATGAATACACCGGACAGGCATTGGATTCTGTTTTTGTACAAGTTATGGCCGGAAAAGATGGGAATTATGATAAAAATTCCGATGAGGGATATACTGATGAAGCCGGGATATATGAAACTTACATGATGATCGGCTGTACTTTTGGTTGTTATGATATTCAAATGACATACACAAAAGTCGGTTATGAAAAGCTAGTTCAGCTTAACAAAACGGACGGTACGATTAGTTTGAAAAAGGATTAAAATAAGCAGTTCGAATCGAAAAAAAACTAACTTCTCCAAAGTTGAGAACTTTGGAGAAGTTAGTTTAATATTAATTTTTCGATTTATTGCTGATTTAGAAATTCATCCAGATCTTCTTTGCTTGAGCTGAATTCAAATACATCTTTGACCTTGTAATAATTTGATTTATCCGTAACGTAAGGAAATGCATATTTGGCTAAATCCTGTTTTGAGCTTTCGTAGCTGAAGCAATTTAAAATTCGAATAATTTGTTCAGTACGGAAACATTTTTTCAATTTTATTATCTGCTGTGCGCTGCTAACACGTGTGCTTTCAAAGCTTTCTTCTTTAAGTACAGCAATGATTTCGTCCATTTCACGTGCCCCAACAGAACACTCACTGTTTGGGTTTTCAACAATGTTCGGTTTATTATCGATATCATCAATTTCAATAATAGGTTTGGGTTTTTCGGTATTTGCAGGTTCGTGAAGCATTAAGATTTTTTGTTTGTAATAATCGGTTTCAAGCATTTGTCTTACAAACAAGAAATTATCAATATCATATATATAATTATGCGCTCCGGAAAACCATTTGTAACGAATACTTTCATCGTCCATATGGCTTGCAAGTTTCATGATTTGTGACACACTCATGCAGTATTTTTCAGCAAATTGTAATGCATTGTTCAGTTTGCCGTTTGGACTTTTTACATTACGTACTTGTTGCTCAATAATCGCAAATTGCTTGCTATTAACAGGCTCGCTGCAATCTGCATTTATACTACCGGAATAAGTCAGGGCATTAGGAAATTTAATCGGATCTTTTACATTGACAGGCTCCTTATTTAGTATAATTTGAGTATTTGAAGGCTCCGGTTTTGGTTTCAATTCCATGTTTTTTGCGTCATAAAAACGGAATGCAGAACTTTGCAAATCAAAACTATCCATAATCAGATAATAATCATTTGGATTGACAGCTCGCTCATATGCTTTTAAACTGAACTGTAGTTTGGTCTTATCATTTGGCAGCATGGCTGATACTTCCTTAATTTGGCGACAGGTAAAATTTTTACTTACAGCAAGTGCCATCGAAATTTCAACCTTTCCTGCCGGACTTTTTATCATTTGAATTCGCTCCAGATAAACCTCAAATTCATCTTGACCAACAGGAGCTGGAACACGGTCAACCTGAGCCATGCTGATTAAATAAAATCCGCTAAAAACAATTAGTAGTGCAATTTTTTTCATCTTATTTTTTTTATAATTAAAATCAAAATTTATGCCAGCATTTATTTGTATTAACAAGAAAACATTCTGTTTTCCAGTCTTTGCTGCCCGTTTCAACAGAAACTATCACTTTGTATTTGACCTTTTTTACAGAGACAAATTATCGCATTACCGCTACAACACATGTATGTTTTTCCTGTTGGCGATTTCCCTGCAAATCAAAATAATCCAAAAGCACAATGTAAATTCCCGCACCGGGATGCTGATTATTGTTATCCAGTCCATCCCATTGTATTACTCCTTCTGCTGCTAACATTTCATTCTCCGTTAGGTTTCGGACTAAGTGTCCGGCAGCATCGTAAATTGTCACACTTAACACAGAACCAGATTGATCCATACTGTAATGAATGTTCAGATAATCCTGATATCCGTCGTTATCCGGACTGATGCTTTCGGGGCTTAATTCAAAAGATGTGTTATGTTCGCCGTAAGCCTGATATTGTGAGTTTTTGTACGTAGGTGTGCCAAATCCAACAGATTCCGCAGCTGAATGCCAATTGTTTTCATCGGCTGCCGGTTGATCATAATCAATACGCTCCAGCGATACTCCTTTAACTTCTTTTAGTAATTGAAAATGCCAATCTTCATTATAATACACTTCATCAATTACCTGAAGATTGCGAGTGCATAAAACTGCACGTCCCGAGCTGTTGGTGTAGCTTGGTAAATCATCAATTTCCAGCAATAGCTGTGGGTTTTGACAATAATAATCCCTATCCACAGATGCGATATCCTCGGAAATGACCACATGGTCACCGGGGAAAATCATAAATCCGGTTTCCGTAATCGGATTGACCTTATCAATCATCAAGGAATCGTCGCGAGTAGCAATTCGCAAATCAGAAAGATTAATAAATTTCTCGGAGCGATTATATAGCTCTACAAAATCACTGCCTCCCGCAAACGGATTAAATAAAATTTCATTAATTACAATATCTTGCGGCTCAACACTATCGGGTAAAGCAAATATGGTGTTTATGCTTTCTGCTATTTGATTCCCGACACAATCGGTAATGCTATCTGTCATGGTGAGAATGTAAACCGTATGCGCTTCAAATTCAGTTGAAAAAATTAATTCAAGTGCATCCAATCTGTTTGGCATTCGTTCCGCAGTGGCAGGTGTGCCAATGTTGTTATTGACATTAAATTTCGTTGGGTTAGGTTGAAATTCAGGATGCAATGTTTCATTAAAATACACGCGTAATGTATCCGGGGCAGATACAATTGCTCGCATTATTTCGGGTGCATCATCATCGGAGGCACTCGCTGCAACTGAATTTGCTTGTCCGGGAGTCCCGCCGGTTTCTGAAATTGATTCTGCCCAGTTTTCACCGCCGGCACAGGGATTATTAAGATCTTTCATTTCCAAAGACCAACCTCCTTCTTGTTTGGTCGGACTTTGATACCAGTCTTCATTGTAATTTACAAAATGAATTAATGTGCCTTGCGGGTTAACGAGTTGTAATTCGCCATATGCATTGGTAAGGCTTGGTAAATCGATCACTCCATAAACATTTTCTATGCCTGAAAAGTCATCTGTATAATCACGGTTTGTTAAGCAAACATATCCGTTTACCGGGATTTCAATAGCCGGCAATTCAATCTCAGTACTTCCTCGTGAAAATTTCCATCCTGCGAGGTTTATCGGATATTCAGCCCGGTTGTGTAGTTCAATATATTCAGCGTCAGGTAGATAAACCCGGGGGCTTGGATCCGCCATGATTTCAGTGAATATGATATCGAAATGCGTGGCAACATAATTGATAAATGTAATTTCTGTTGTGGGCATCATGTTTCCACATAAATCAGAGATATTTTGAATTGTCAGCGTATAGGAAATATCTTCAATAAATGCTGCTACGAATTGCAAGCGAATGGCTCGTGGATCATCTTCACTTTGTGAAATGAGTATTGGCTCGCCGAAATCAGGAGTCAAATAAAAATTTGAATAATTGAAAAGTGTACTGGCATCAGGGACTTCGCTAAAATTAAGTGTAATTTCGTTTGCGCTTGATAGCTCCCATGACAATATTTCAGGGGCTTCTGTGTCAATATTTTCTCCAAAAATAGAATTTTGAGTGCCGGGAGTTCCTCCATCGGGGCTTTCACTGGCTGCCCAGTTGCTCATTCCGCTGCACGTATTATTCGGGTCAATGCGTTCAATACTCCATCCGCCATCATCTTTATCAGAATCTTGATACCACTCATCTGTAAAGTTAACGGAAGTGATTAAATTATCTTCATCATCTTGCAACTGAATATTTTCACCACCATTGGTTAGTGAAATGTTTATTCCCAGAACATTTCCGTATGCAGAGAATTCCCCGGTGACATCCTCATCACAAATAATGAGATATCCGTTTGCCGGGATGGATACCGATGGAAAAGAAGATTCACTTGAGCCTTCAATGAGTTTCCAATTTTCAAGATTAACAGGTAAATCCCTACGGTTATACAATTCTAAATATTCACTTTCCGGTAAGCCGACGACAGGAGTCGGGTCAGCCATGATTTCAGTGAAAATGATGTCTTCAGGTAATATTACAACAATTGCAAATGAAAAACTTCCTGATTCAATCGTATTTCCTGAGATATCTTCTAAATCTTGATATAATACAGTATATTCTTGGTTTTCAGCAAGTGCTTGACTGAAACTCATTATAATTTTATCAGTACTCCCAGTCACAAATTCTAATGCATCCGGATTCCCGATACCACCATTAATTTGATAATTCATGGGGTTTAAGCTGGTTGTCGCATCCATGGGTTCTGAGAAATCCATTTGTAACTCTGTGTCGCTTATGATAGTATATCCGTTAAATTCCGGAGCAATTTCATCAATAAACGGATCTCCGGTTACGATAAAATCGTCAAAAAACATTTTATCCCAACGTGTTGAAGAAAAAACACATTTTACTCCGAAATAAAAACTACTGACATGTGTATCATCAAAGGCCGTTCCTTCTGTCACATATTCTGTTCCGCCTAAGCTGTCAGAAAATAATGACCAGTTTCCGATATCATCTCGTGTAACTTTTACTCGGACATTTACAGAGGTAGTATTAAGCCTATCGTCAATTCCATCTATGACTTTAGTTTTTATTGTGCCACTTTGTTTGTAAAGGCTCACTTCGTCATCTGAATATCCAATTCGAACAAAATATCCATCAAGATTACCTGATAAATCTGATGTGTTTGAACTTAAATATATTTCCGTGAAATTTTGATCTGAGGAGTTAAAGTCAAGTTTCACTAAAAATTCCCAGCTTGCATTTTCAATTGCTTCCGATTGGGTTGAGAGGTATGCATTCCCACTTTCAGAAGCATCAAAAAGCTGCAATTCGTTACTTGCATTCACGGTAAATTTGTCGGTTTCGCCGCCCCACGTGGGATTGTTGGTGAAATCACCATCAGAAAAATCGTCGGTAAATTGTCCCATCAATGGGAGTGATAGGCTTGCAATCAGAATAAAAAATAAATATTTCATCTTGGTCGTATTAGTCTGTTTATTATTTCCGAAAATTAAGAAAAGCCTCGGATATTTCCTTAAGATATGAAAAGTTTTTTAAACAAGCGAATTTAATCATTATAAGCTTTTGATTTTAAAAAGTCGTCAGATAGAAAAAAAACTGTATTTTTAATCTTTGATTTTTGGATTTAAAAATGAGTTTATGAAAATTGCCATCATAGGAGCAAGCGGATTGGTCGGACAAAAAATGTTGCAGCTACTGCAAGCACGGAATTTCAATGCAGATGAAATTTTACTTGCCGCCTCGGAACGCTCCATTGGGAAGCAAGTTAGCTATAAAGGTAAACAGCTTAAAATTTGCAGTATATCTGAGGTATTAGAAAAATCGCCGGAAATTGCGATGTTTTCTGCAGGTGGTGCGGTTTCAAAAACGTGGGCACCAAAATTTGCAGGCCGCGGTTGTACTGTCATTGATAATTCTTCTGCCTGGCGCATGCAGGCTGAAATTCCCCTGATTGTCCCCGAAGTTAATGCGAGTGTGTTAAAAAAATCCGATAAAATTATTGCAAATCCGAACTGCAGCACGATACAATTAGTGCATGTTTTGTGGCCATTGCATTGTAAATATGAGTTAGAGCGGGTTGTTGTGTCAACTTATCAATCAGTGACCGGAAGTGGGATGAATGGAATCGCTCAGCTTGATGCAGAACGGAAAGGGGAAACGTCTCGATTGGCGTATCCTCATCAAATTGATTTGAATTGTTTGCCGCATGGAGGTGATTTTCTTGAAAACGGCTACACTTCTGAAGAAATGAAGTTAGTGAACGAAAGTCGAAAAATTCTCCGAATTCCTGCTTTGCGATTAACGAGTACGGTTGTCAGAGTTCCTGTAAAAGGGGGACATTCAGAGGCTGTAAATATTGAATTTAAACACATTCCTATTGTGGATGAAGTTCGAAACATTTTGTCTGAAACGCCGGGAATAATTGTTCAGGATGATGTGTCACAAAATCTGTATCCCATGCCAATTCAGGCAGAGGAGCGAGATGAAACCTTTGTGGGTCGTATTCGTGCCGATGAATCGGAACCTAATGCTATTAATCTTTGGATTGTTGCAGATAATTTGCGCAAGGGAGCTGCTACCAATGCGGTACAAATTGCTGAATATTTGTTGGAAAATGACTTGGTCTAATGGCGAAAAAGCGTAGAAAAATAAAGCAAATCAAAAAACAGCAATTGTATGTTGTGCTGATTGTTTTAGTAATGTTTGTTTTAGTGATTATCGCTAATCCATCCATCCGAAATCGGGTTCGCGGTATATTCACAAATCATAGTGTGCCCGGTATCAGTTTGTCTGAAAGCAAAAAGGACATGAGCGAATTTGCTGTGTTCGGTCTGGATGTGTCACAATACCAACATGTAGTAGTTTGGGATAAGTTAAAATCAACACATGATTTGGAATTTGTTTTTATTCGAGCGACTGCCGGGATTGATTTGCGCGATAATTTTTTTACGTATAATTGGCGAAGTGCATCTGAAAACGAATTGATTCGGGGGGCGTATCATTACTATCGTCCGAATGAAAACAGCATAGACCAGGCAGAAAATTTTATTCATAATGTAGATTTACAACCCGGTGATTTACCTCCCGTTTTGGATATTGAAGATTATTCGAACATCCAATCATTAAGCCGCCTGAAAACCGGATTGCTCAAGTGGTTACAAATGGTTGAGGCGCATTATGGTGTTAAGCCGATAATTTATACCTATTACAAATATTACGAAGCGCATTTTAAGGATGATGCCCGTTTTGATGAGTATCCGATTTGGCTTGCCAGATATGGTCATGCGAAACATTTCAATGCCCCGGGGGATAATTGGTTATTTTGGCAATATACTCAGCATGGAAAGCTTGACGGCGTTGAGGGCGATGTTGATTTGAATGTGTTTTATCGGGATCTTGAGTCTTTAAAATCACTTTGTGTTGAGTAGGGTAGATATATTTTCACTGAATTTTAAGGAAATCACTCGGTGGGAGATTGAAAATTTTGTAAATTTGTCTTATAAATTATGAAAAGATGTTAATACGTTTATTATTTCTGTTTATTATTTTTGTATTCATCATGTTTTTGTTGCTGCGCGTGGTGTTGCCGTATAAATTTCGGAAAATTTCCCGTAAAATGCAGCATGCCGCTGAAGAACGTGACCGGGAAAACCGTCAGCGCGGAAAAAAAGAAGGTGATGTAACCATAGAAACTCCCGGTAAATCCAAAAATAAGCGCGATTATTCTGATGCTGAATTTGTTGATTATGAAGAAATAAAAGATGAGTAGGGGTGGAAGCTTGGACCTTGAGAGGTTAGTCGGTTTTGAAGTTGACAATGGAAAGTAATCATGCTGATTCAACGGTAAGCGGATTGCTAAGCCGCTTCATATAGAAGTCACCGGAAAAAAACTTTATTCATGTCGGAATTTTTACTACATTTGTAGAGACCAATACCTAACATCATGAAACTCTTTAGCATTTACAAGTCTGTTTTAGTAATAATTTTTACGATTTTAGCCTTTTCACAAAAGGCAGAAGCTCAAAATTGGCAATTACTATCCGTAGAAAGAACTTACAATTATACGAACAACGAAGAAGGCTACATTACTCATCAATTATGGGTTGATAGTTTAGAGACAGTTATCAATGGAGACGTGCTGTATTTGAATCGTATTGCGGGAGTGTGTGATACCTGCGAAGGACTGGTTGAGGGTTATATCGGGAAATATTACACCAACAATCACCCCCAATTTTTGATGAAAAAAGCAGTTCAGAATGAAAGCTACTTTTGGATGCAGGATAGTGCCAACATGGTAATTTATCCTCATGCCGATTTGGCTGAAAGTTGGTTGTTTGACAGTCTTAATATCCTTACAGCAGAAGTTACCGCCTTATCAGAAGAAAGTATTTTCGGGCAAATGGATTCTGTAAAAACCATTACGGTTGATGCACGTGAAATTCGCATTTCCAAATCATTTGGCATTTTAGAATTTCCCGATTACGCTACAGAAACTATGAGTTATCAACTGATTGGAATTGAAGGTGAAAGCGAATCTTTCGGATATCAGCGTCCTGAATTATTGAATTTCTTCGATTTGGAAATCGGGGAAGGGAAGATGGCTTTTTATAGTGAATCTTGGCCGGAGCATAGCTTATGGTTTTACGATAAGTTAGTTCTGACCAACAAGACAATTGAAAATGATACATTGACACTTGATTTTGAACGGATAAAATATGCATGTAATGCAAGTTTTGAAAATGTGTGCGATCCATATGATTTTTCAAATCTGCAAGTATTTGAAGAAAATTTAACACAAAAAATCCCGCTAAATGAACCGCACGAAGCAACTGCTCCTTTAAATCAATTGTATAAAATAAGGATGTACAATTATGGACTTCACGGTTTAAACGAAGATTTAATAGAATTCAATAGTTCAGGATATACATATGTTGAAACAAATATACATAATGATTTGGGTTTAACTTTTGGACTTGGAGCATTCAATTATGATGATATGCCATTTCCCGATTCTGAGTTGAAATATAATACAAAGCTTTATGATTCTACAGCAAATATTTTTTATGATATAGAGAGTAGTGATGGTTTTTATTATGGCTCTCACTTTAAAGAAGCATTTGGCTTAGTAAAACACCTTCATCAAGCATTTGAAAATCAAATTAATTATGTAATCAGTGATTGGACAGACGGTAATGGAAACTGGTTATCTGTTGAAGATTTGTTGAGTAAAAATATAGATGAGTTTCTTTACCCCAACCCTGCAACATCACATCTCTACATTGATAATTTAAAAGCAGGACAATCCTATGAAATTTATGACAGTTTCGGCAGAAAAGTTATGTCAGGGAATTATCAGGGAAAAATCAATTTGAGCGGTTTAACATCCGGCATGTATTTTATCCGTTATGTAGCAGAAAGCAATGTAAAAACAAAGGCTTTTATGATACAATAATAAGATTAATTATTAGAAATCGATAAATTCGTGCATCACATTTCATTGGCTTTGCGTTTAATAGAATAGTTAGACAGAAAGTATCATTAAAAACAAAAGCCATGAAAAATTTTACGCGAATTTTTACCTTACTTATTGCAATTATCTTAGTATTGTCAGCACAGGCTCAAAATAAATCTGATGCTGTCAATAAATCTGCCATGTCACCTGACTCTGCCATGTTATCTGACATGGACACAGCATATTTTGATTTGAATTATGTGGAGGCTCCGATTAAGAGTTACGGAACTTTATTTCAAGACAGTAGTAGCCGCTATACAGTACCGGCTGACTCAGGAACAACAAGTATTTTTTCTGCTAGTTTATGGATAGGCGGTAAAAATGAATCGGGTGAATTATGTCTTGCTGCTGAGCGATTTAATCAACATGGTTTTGATTTTTATCCAGGGCCATTACGCAGAAACAATAACCCGGGAACTACGGATAGTTTAACAAGTGAAGCATACAATCATGTTTGGAAAATTGACAGAAGTGAAATTGAATACTTAAATTATGCATTTGAAAACAATATTTCTGTTAATATCCCAGATAATATTGCCAATTGGCCAGCACATGGACCTCAAGATTATTCGCAAAATTTAGCACCATTTCATGATGAAAACAACAATGGTATTTATGAACCCAATAATGGGGAATTACCTGATATTTTAGGAGACCAGATGTTGTATTGGATCACAAATGATAATACAAAACCACACACAGAATCAGGTGGACAAGCAATGGGTATAGAGTTGCACCATAAATTTTACGGATTCCGTTTTGATAACCCTCAGAATGAATTTGATGATTTAATCAATTATCAGACATTTTATAACTTGCAAATTACAAATGCTTCAGAAAACCAATATGATTCAGTGTATTTTGGAGTTTGGGTTGATGGCGATATTGGAAATGCATATGATGATTATTTAGGTTGTGATGTTCAACTTAATAGCTTTTACTTCTACAATGGTGATGATTTTGATGAAGGCGGTTATCAAAACGATTTACCGGTACAAACAGTGACTGTACTTAACAGCCCTTTATTATATGCCAACGGACAAGACGATGATGGAGATGGAATTATAGACAACGAACAAATAGGAATGTCAAAGTTTATGTATTTTAATAATTCTACTGGTGGAAATCCCGCAACAACAGATCCAGTTGTTGGTATAGAATATTATAATTACATGCAGGGAATTTGGGAAGATAATACACCCTTATATTATGGAGGAGCAGGACATTTTTCATCTGGCGCTACTGATGTTGTATGTGATTACGCTTTCCCTGGTGATACCGATCCAACTGGTATTGGTACAGGAGGAATCATTATGCCTCCATGGTCGGAAGAATCATCTGGTACAAATCCACCAGATGACAGAAGAGGAATCCTAAGTATGGGTCCCATTACCCTTTTACCCGGAGATACAGTTAATATTGACTTGCTCTTTGGATTTTTACCATCGGCTAACGGTGGAAAAACAACAGAATTAAACTATCGTTCCAGACTTGATTCGCTTATTACATGGTTTCATGAAGCGCGAATCCCCTCTAATTATCTTGCTGCAGAATATGCAAATATATCATCTGATGCAAAGCATAACACAAAACTTTACCCCAATCCTGCAACATCACATCTCTATATTGATAATTTTAAAGCGGGACAATCCTATGAGATTTTTGACAGTTTCGGCAGAAAAGTTATGTCAGGGAATTATCAGGGAAAAATCAATTTGAATGACTTAACATCCGGCATGTATTTTATCCGTTATGAAGCAGAAAATCAGCTACAACGAAAATCCTTTATCCTTATGTAATAAGCATAACAAGCTTATTTTCAGACTCTAAATGACAAATAAAAATAAATAAACGCTTGAATACGCTTTACAACAAAAATTTTATCCGTATTTTTGTGAAAAAGGCATTATGCTAATTAAACTTGCGCTTATTCTTTCCGTTATTCTACAGTTTGGTGCTGCAATCATCGCTGTTGGCTTAATTCGCAGAACAAAATACAATATCTCATGGATACTCATTTCAATGGCGTTTGTATTTATGGCTTTAAGACGCGTGTATGAATTGTATCAAGCATATATTGTTGTTGAGGATTCTGATTTAGCATCTTTTAGTGCTTGGATAGCGGTTGCAATTTCTTTATTCATTTTTATTGGCACGATATTCATTCGTAGAATATTTGATTTTCAAAAAGAAGTGGATGATTTAAAAAACCAACAGGAAGCTAAGGTTTTGAATGCCGTTATTGCAACCGAAGAAAAGAGCAAACGAGAATTCGCACGAAACCTTCATGATGGACTTGCTCCAATTTTATCCAGTGTTAAAATGCTATTGAGCTCCTTAGATAAACCTAAACTTGATACTGATGTTGAACAAGTTGTAGTCAGAGCAGACTGCGGAATTGATGAAGCAATTTCAAATTTGAAAATAACCGCCAATAATCTTAGTCCTCATGTTTTAGAAAGCTTTGGTTTGTTACGAGCAATACAAAACCGTGTTGATGCTATAAAAACAGCAGAAATACCTGAAATAGCAATTCAGGAAAACATTGGCAAGCAACGATTCCCAAAAAACATTGAATTGGCGGCATATCGAATCATCAGTGAGTTGTTAATCAATACATTAAAACATGCATCTGCCGATAAAATTTCCGTTCATTTATTAAATGATGAAAATGCGTTGCGTATTATTTATTCCGATAATGGAAAGGGCTATAACAAAAACAATGTAAGTCTGGGTATGGGAATATCAAATATTCACTCCAGAATTAAAGCAGCCGGTGGAAGCATTGAGATTCACACAAAGCCGAATCAAGGGTTTTATGCAGACATTAAATTTGAAACATTATGCAAGATTTAAATATTTGTTTAGTTGATGACCACAGTTTGTTTCGTGAAGGATTGCATTTTCTTCTTGAAAAACTAGAGTATGTCAAAGAAATCCGTGAAGCAGAAAATGGTGCTGCATGTCTGCATATTATACAAACCTGGCAACCCGATATTGTATTTATGGACATTGAAATGCCCGGAATTAGCGGCATAGAAACCACTGTTCAAATTAAAGCTCAATACCCGAATATACAAGTCGTTGGTTTAAGTATGTATGGAGATGAAGATTATTATCGAGCAATGATTGATGCTGGAGCAAGCGGCTTTATTTTAAAAAACTCCAAATTTGATGAAGTGAAAAAAGCGATAAGTGAAATTTCAATTGGACATCATTATTTTTCACCGGAAATTCTTGATTTAGTCATAAATCGACTGCGTTTTCCGGAGTCAACGGAATCAAAAGAACTAAAACACGAATTGAGTAAGCGAGAACAAGAAGTGCTTATACATATTTGTAAAGGACTTTCTCATCAAGAAATCGGAAATGTTTTGGGCATAAGTAAGCGTACCGTTGATAAACACCGAGAAAACATTCTCATCAAAACCGAAGCCGGGAATACAGCAAGTCTGGTGATTTACGCAGTTAAAACCGGAATAATTAGCATTTGATAATCAGCTCAAATACAAACTAATACGTATTAATTACGTTCTTGAACGTATTTTCAAAATATGAACATGTGCGCATAAATTGATGCTTTCTGTCACATTACTTTGCAGAAACAATAACTTTTATGTTATGCTTTCACCACTTTTTAGTCTCATATTGATTCCCTTAATCATTGCGATTTTCTTAGCAATTAATATGGGAGGAAGCGGAACGGCTCCAGCATTTTCGGCAGCAGTAGGAGCGAATGTAATACGAAAAAATCTAGTTCCCGGTATCTTTGGAGTGATGGTTTTTCTGGGTGCAATTATAGCAGGAAAAGGAACTGCTAATACGATAGGAAAAGGACTACTTCCAGCGGATTACATGGACTTTACAATTGTTAGCATCATTCTATTCTCAGTAGCCATGGCATTACTTTTGGCAAATATATTTGGTGTACCGCAATCAACGAGTCAGGCAACAGTAATGGCTGTTGTGGCTCCGGCGGCATACTACAACGAGCTTAACACACATAAATTATTTGTTGAAATTATTCCTACTTGGCTAATTATGCCGATTATCTCTTTTATTATCTGTTATCTGTTAGGTAGATTTTTATATAAACCGATCCGAAAACGCGGCTGGACAATGTCATCAAAAATAAACAGAAGCCCTATACTAAAAGGGATTATTGTTTTAATGGCATGCTATGTGGCTTTTTCCATTGGATCAAATAATGTAGCCAACGCAGCGGGACCCGTTACAACAATGGTTATCAACGAACTAGGTATCGACCCTATGTCATCAAATTTTACAACGATCTTAATTCTTGTTGTATTGATAATTGCACCTAGTTTTGCCATAGGTAGCTCAATTTTCGGAAATAAATTGCTGCAAAATACTGGTAAAGAAATCATTCTTTTTGGGCGTTTTGAGGCAGTAATTATCAGTTTTGTGTCGGCAAGTCTTTTACTGCTTGTATCAATAACAAAAGGAATTCCCACATCGCTTGTTCAATTGAATGTAGCTGCCATTATAGGCATTGGCGTCGCGAAATTGGGAGCAAAACATATTTTTCGCAAAACTCAAGTTAATCGATTTTTTGTTATGTGGTTAGTTTCTCCTGCCATTGCTTTTGGGCTTTCATACATGCTAACCACATTGTTTGATAATTTTAACATTCATGTATAACTGAAAACTAAAAACCGATATGAAAAACAAGATTATTATCTGTTTCATTTTAGTATGTATTTCGATTCCATCCATGGCACAGTTTAGCCTTGATGCAGAATATCGCCCTCGCTTTGAATTACGGCATGGATATCGTGATGCAGCACAGGTTAATGATCCGCTGATTGGTTGTATTTCACAACGAAGCAGGCTTAATTTAACTTACTCTACACCTGCATTTCGAATCGTTTTTAGTCCACAAGATGTTCGTATTTGGGGAGATGAGCAATTGGCAAGCAGTACCGGGGTGTATGGCGATGATGCGTCTTTAAGTCTTTTTCATGCTTATGCTGAAATTCAGACAGGAAATTTCGGGTATGTTTCCATTGGCCGTCAGCCGTTGGTTTATGATAATCAACGGTTGCTGGCGGAACGCAATTGGAATCAAAACGGCCTGGCTTATGATGCTGTGGTGTTTAAGGGCCATTTAAATAGTTGGGATTTACATGTAGGAGCATCATGGAATAGTAATGCGGACTTGACGGACAATTGTTATCCGACTGAAAGAATAAAGTCGCTCAATTTTTTGTGGCTGAACCATAAATTTTCTGAACAATTAAACGCTTCATTGCTCCATATTGCTTCAGGAAAAACACAGACAGACACTAGCAGTCAACTTTTCTTCAGACAAACTTCCGGGATTTATGTCAATTATTCAAAAGACCAATTGAGTTTCTTGGCAAATGTGTATTATCAATACGGAAAAAACAAACAAAATGATGATATAAATGCTTGGCTTGCAGATGTAAAGCTGTCGTATCGTTTTGGGAAATTCAAACCGGGTTTAGGTTTGAGTTATTTGTCCGGTGACTCAAATCCCGTATCAGGTGATGATAAGCTTTTTGATGTGCTTTACGGTGCCAGACATCGCTTTTTCGGGCATATGGATTTTTTCCGAAACATCCCATCACACACCAATTACGGTGGACTTGAAGATTATTATCTCTTTGCCGGATATGAAATTTCAAAAACCATCAGCATTAAAAATACATGGCATTATTTCAAGCTGGAAACAAGCAATAATCTGACGCCAAATAATGTGAATCTCGGTATGGAAAATGAGCTGTCAATCAATTGGCAAATCAATGATTATACAGAACTTGAAACATCTTGGCTTATTTATAATCCAACAGAATCATTTCAAACATTGAAGGGATATCAATCAGATAAATACCCACAATTTATTTATCTCGAATTGACAATAAACCCAACATTATTTACGCAACAAAAAAAATAGAACTATGAAAACGAAATTATTTGTAACAGGCTTTATTTTGCTTTTGCTTACGGCTTCATGTGGTAACAAGGCAAGTAAAGAAAATACGATTAACATTTCAGGTGCATTTGCGCTTTATCCACTCGTTGTTAAATGGAGCGAGGTTTACAAAGCCGAAAATCCGGAAGTGAGATTTAATATTTCAGCAGGCGGTGCAGGAAAAGGAATGTCTGATGCTCTGGCGCAAACTGTGGATTTAGGTTTGTTTTCCAGAGAAATTTCAGAAGAAGAATTTTCACGTGGTGCATATCATATCGGCTTATGTAAAGATGCTGTTCTTTCAACCATCAGCGAAGACAATCCTTATTTAAAGCTTTTGAAAGAACGCGGGTTAACCCGGGATGAGTTTAAAGCAATATTTATTGATGGTAGCATAACAAATTGGAGTGAATTGGACGGAATCGAATCAGACCATCCAATCGAAATATACACACGATCTGATGCATGTGGTGCTGCCGGAACTTGGGCAAAATACCTCGGTGGAACACAGGAAGACCTTAAAGGCATCGGGATTCATGGTGATCCTGCATTGGCAGCAGCAGTAGCCAATGACAAATATGGTATCGGCTTTAATAATACCATTTACATTTACGATATTAAAACCAATAAAAAACAAAATGGGATGGAAATCATTCCGCTTGATCTCAACAACAATGGTCAAATTGATCATGACGAAAAATTTTATGATGATTTTGTTCAAATATTATCAGCAATTGCGGAAGATAAATATCCGTCTCCTCCGGCTCGTGAATTATATTTTGTATCCAAAGGAAAACCCGAGAAACAAGCATGTATTGATTTTATAAATTGGTGCCTAACTGATGGACAAGAATATGTTAAGGAATCCGGATATGTTCCAATTTCTGAAGAAAAATTATCGGCTTATTTAGAAAAACTCAATAATTAATAATGGGTAGGTTTAGATATTCATACAATTTTATTACCGGTAAATGGATGCTGGTTACATTGGCTGTCATTCTCTGTTTGCCGGTGATTATTGGTATTTCTTTAGGAATTAGATCAGCAGACCTACTCCATGACAATGGATTAATTGACTTGCTCTTTTCGTCGGCATGGGCTCCAAGTAAGGGGGAATTCGGGTTTCTGCCATTTATTTTAAGTTCATTGTATGTAACAATTATAGCATTTGTACTTGCTGCACCTGTATGTTTGCTGGCGGCGATGTATATCACACAGTTTTCAAAACCCAGGATGATGAAAATTATGTATCCTGTTGCAGATGTGATGGCAGGAATTCCCTCCGTGATTTATGGAATGTGGGGCATCATTGTTATTATTCCATTTGTAAGAGATGTTTTGGCACCATTATTCAATGTTCATACAACAGGATATTCAATTTTATCAGGAGGCATTGTGTTGGCAGTTATGTGCATTCCTTATATGCTCAATATGTTGATTGAGTCGTTTAAAACAGTGCCTCAGGGTTTGCGAGAATCTGCACTTGCGCTTGGGGCAACGCATTGGCAAATGGTAAAACATGTTGTTGTCAGGAAAAGCTTCCCGGGAATTTTGTCTGCCTTTGGTTTAGGAATTACCAAAGCATTTGGCGAAACTTTGGCGGTCATGATGGTTGTCGGAAATGTCGTTCAATTTAGCCTTAATCCATTTGATCCCGCTTATCCACTGCCGGCGCTTATCGCTAATAACTTCGGAGAAATGATGTCCATTCCGATGTATGATTCAGCATTGATGTTTGCAGCATTAATCCTCCTAGTTGTAATTCTGATAATAAATCTGTTTTTCAGATATTTTATCTATCGAAGTAAAAAAATACGATGAGACATATTAAATATACAGAACAGGCTTTTTTTAAATTTTTAACAGGCTTTGCGTGTTATTCTGTCATTGGCATATTATGCTTAATTATTAGTATCATTTTCATCAAAGGTGTTGGTTCGCTCAGTTGGGAAATGATCAGTCAAGCACCAAAGGGAGGATATTATTATGGAGGTGATGGAGGTGTTTTAAATGCAATTCTCGGCTCACTTTATGTTGCAGGCGGTGCAGTTTTGATTGCGATAGTCCTTGGCGCTCCGGCCGCACTGTTTATCAACAGTTTTCTATTTCGATACAAGCGATTACAAAATATAATTCGATATTTTTTGGATGCACTTTGGGGAATCCCATCCATCGTTTATGGAGCATTTGGATTTACTATCATGCTGTATTTTGGGATGAATGCATCCTTGCTCGCCGGAATTATTACTGTGGCATGCCTCATTACCCCCATCATGATTCGCAGTTTTGATGAAGTGCTTTCCACCATACCAACAGGATTACACGAGGCCGCGCTTTCTCTTGGCTCAACACGTACTGAGCTGGCTTTTAAAGTGATTTTCAAACAGGGTTTACCCGGATTTGTCACCGCAATATTATTGGCATTTGGTAGAGGTATTGGCGATGCTGCTTCTGTTTTGTTTACCGCAGGATATACCGATCAGTTACCTTCAGGATTACATGAACCGGCAGCAACACTTCCCCTAGCCATCTTTTTCCAACTAAGTTCACCAATTCCTGAAGTTAGAGGAAGAGCATACTCAGCAGCAGCAATTTTAACATGTATTATTTTAGCAATTACGCTTATATCCAGACTCTTAGTAAATAAGTATTCAAAAAATAATTTGAAATAGCCATGTACAATAACGAAAATGTCATATTAAACCAATGTCCCAATACAGGTAAAGACAGCCTTAATGCGATTAGCATTCGTGATTTAAATGTGTTTGCGGATAAAACGCAGATTCTTAAAAGTCTGAACATAGATATACCAAAGCATAAAATCACGGTAATTCTCGGACCGTCAGGTTGTGGGAAAACCACTTTGCTTAAAAGCATGAATCGATTAACTGATTTGTATAAAGCCCTTGAGGTAAGCGGTCAAATCTGTATTCATGGTGAAGATATCCTGCTAAGCCATAAGGATATGTCTGCGTTGCGGCAAAAAACAGGTTTGCTTTCCCAAAAACCCTATCCATTACCCGTTTCATTGTACAAAAACATTACATATGGACCCAAATTAAAAGGGATAAAGAATAAGAAAATTCTTGATAAGATTGTCACAAGACAGTTGAAGGAAGTTGGGCTCTGGGAAGAAGTAAAAGACCGACTCAATGCTTCACCCGATTGTCTTTCAATCGGACAACAACAAAGACTTTGTTTGGCACGTGGTCTGGCTGTAAAACCAAGCATTATCCTTGCTGATGAACCAACCTCTGCATTGGATCCGACATCGAGCCAAATCATTGAGAAGCAATTTATGAAAATTAAAAAAACCTACACAATAGTTCTTGTTACTCATGTTGTCAGACAAGCAATGCGTTTGGCAGATTATGTTGTTTTTATGCATAATGGGGAAATTATTGAAACCGGTGGTGTGGAAATATTTAAAAATCCCAAAACTGATCAAATGAAAGAATATTTGATTAATGGAAACTAAGTTAACGGCTAATTTTCTTTGATAATGTTTCTTATTTATCGCCAATTATTTTATCCTTAGGAAGTTGATTGACTTTTGTTGGAGACTTGTTTTTTGAGAAAAGATTATGGATATTTTTTTGTTAAAAAATGGTAGTTTTCTTGCTGTCACTATCTAAATGAAAAAGCGTCTTAATCTAATCGTGTTTTTAATAATTATAATATCTTTGTTTCTACTATTGATTTAACCGTATTTTAGCATGAAAAAGAAATTCTCATCCATTTATAATGGGGTAGTAACAAGACGCTTTACTTATAAAGTAAATAAGCACTTAAACCTTTTGAAAAGGCGTTTAGCGAATAAGTCAGAGCTTGATAAAGCCAAATCCTTTAATAATGAAGCCTTGACCGCCGTGATAGAAGCTTTTGAAGCCGTTAAAAACAAAAATTATAACGAAAAAGACCTGAATGCATTTGCACGATGTGAAGCGTTTCGTGAAAAATTGTTAAAGGATGAAAGCCTGATATCTTACGATGTTTTCGGATCAGATAAAAAAAATCCCGTTAAA
Source organism: Bacteroidales bacterium (assembly GCA_027858835.1). Taxonomy (GTDB): domain Bacteria; phylum Bacteroidota; class Bacteroidia; order Bacteroidales; family ML635J-15; genus JAQIBY01. The sequence goes on from JAQIBY010000042.1 coordinate 19,894, forward strand.
AACATTTGTCAAACATCGACAACACCTCCCGTGTGGGCTCAGTTTTATTACTTTTTGGCAAAACGGTTTAAATCAAATAAATTTTTAGAAATAGGAACAAACCTTGGAGTTTCTGGGGCGTATTTTCTCGAAGCGCTTTCGCAGAAAGAAAATTATAAATTTGTTACGATGGAAGGGGTACAAGCACTTTGTGATATTGCAAAATCACAATTTGTTAAAATCACCGATGAATCAAATGTTGAAGTAATTCCGGGATTATATGACGATACTTTTCCGAAAGTAATTCAGAAACATAAAGATTTTGATATTCTCTTTATCGATGGGAATCATCAAAAAGATCCGACAATTGAGTATTTTCATGCATTAAAAAATAATATTACTTATCCTGCCATTTTAATGTTTGATGATATTAATTACAGCTTGGAAATGAATGAAGCATGGGAAATCATTAAAAAAGATTCAGATGTGAATTATTCCGTTGACTTACACAAGTTAGGCATTGTAATTATTGACAAAGCAAATCGAAGTGAAACCGAGGAATTTTCTTTGTTTTTAAGCTATTAGCTGGTTCAGAAAATCAGGATAAATCACCTTTAAAGTTTTAAACGCTTATCGATTATTAAAATATGTTTATCAACAAATAATACAGCAAAGGTAAGGTTCCTAAACTGAGTATGGTGGTGACAAATATATTTTGGGTTGCCTGAAAATCATTCAAGCCTAGTTCCCGGGCAATGACTGACACAATAATCATACTTGGCATACCGGCTTGAAGCACGATAACTACAATGGCATCAGTGTCCATCCATTGGAAACCGGCAAATTGCAAAGCATACAATATTCCGGCAAGAATTGCGGGCCCAAGAAGCAATTTGTTGAATGATAAAAAGTAGGATCGGAAATTTTTAATAAGCGAAATAAGTTTTACTTGAGCTAAAACGGCTCCGACATAGACCATTGAAAGATAAATTGTTGTGTGTCCAATACCTGAAAAGGCTTTATTGATGACAAACGGAAGTTTAATTCCTGAAAAATAAAATAGAAATCCCAAGGCAAAAGCTAAAGTATTTAAATTAAATAAGTATCTCCAAGAGTGCTTACTGGAGCTGTCGGAAGCTTTACTCATTAAAACAATTCCCCAAGTCCATAATAAAACAGCTTGCCCAAGTTGAAAAAACGCAGCATATAGTAGTCCTTTACCCCCGGGAATCAGTGCATCCATAAGCGGGAATCCAAGAAATACAACATTTCCGAACATCGTATGTGCTTTATGTAAAGCCTTATTTTGTTTGTCAAGTTTCAATATTCTACCTGAGCAACTCGATAATACATAAAACACAAAAACAGTAAATGCTCCAAAAACAAAAATTACCAGTCCATTAATCAGTGTTTTACCGTCTGTTTCTATATTCGCAAAAGTGGTAAACAAAAGTAGAGGTAAGGTAACTTTCATAATTACCCGCACCAGTGCTTGATTAATATCCTTATTGACAGCTTTTAGCACAAATGCAAGGTATCCGACAAGCGTAATCAGACCAAGAATTAATACTTGATTTGCAATAATATTCATGCAGTAAAATTACATTTTCGAAAGATAAAAGCAAAGAAAACTTGCTCTTGCCATTTTTGGATAGGCTTTGGACTCCCCCTCGTTTGCACATACAATTTTATACTCCCATTTTATTGTTCGAAAAATCAAAATCACAATGTCTATTTTTTGGGATAAATTTGAGATTATCTTTGCATGCAATAAAGCCGGATAAGTTGTTGACATATAGGTATATGACAGCTGGCTTTAGATGGTTAAAATCTTTTCAGAGAGAATTCCATGAATAATGCAGGTTAGATTTTTTTATCTTTGACAAATAAAACAACCCAATGAAAACAAAACGCTTGCTTTGTCTTGTACATCATCGACCGGATCGTTCTCCGGGACAGCGATTTCGCATAGAGCATTTTTTGCCCGCATTGCAGGACAACGGATGGGAAATTCAGTACTCCAATATTTTAAATCAAAAAGACGATGCTGTTTTTTATGCTTCGGGACATTATTTTGGGAAATTTCGCATCATGATAAAGAGTTTTTTTCATCGATTGCGGGATTTAAAACAGGCGAAAAAAGCAGATGCAGTATTTATTTACCGTGAAGCATTTATGTTGGGTAGTACTTTTTTTGAAAAACGATTGTCAAAAATGCAAGTACCAATTATTTTTGATTTTGATGACAGTATTTGGCTCAATGATACATCCGCAGGAAATCAAAATTTAAGTTGGTTGAAAAAACCACAGAAAACCGCAAAAATATGTCAATATGCTGATTGCGTTTTTGTTGGTAATGAGTATCTTGCAGAATACGCTCGGCAATTCAATGAAAAAGTCCATGTTGTCCCTACCGTCATTGATACAGATTATCATCATCCGACAAAAGATAAAAAACAATCTTCAAAACTATGCATTGGTTGGACAGGAACTCAGCCGACACTAAAACATTTTGAAACAATTATTCCTGTCTTAAAAATCCTGAATGAACGTTTTCCGGATAAATTGTGTTTTCGCGTAATTGTAAATTTCCCATATCACACTGATGATATTCCTTTGGAGGTTATTCAGTGGGACAAAACCTCTGAAATTGAAACACTGCAACATTTCGACATCGGCATTATGCCACTGCCGGATAATCAATGGACTCGGGGAAAATGTGGATTCAAAGGTCTCCAATACATGGCACTGGAAATTCCGACCATCATGTCACCGGTAGGAGTAAATTTGGAGATTATTTCTGATGGGGAAAATGGTTTTCTTGCGACAGATGAAGCGGAGTGGATTGAAAAAATCAGTCAACTGATTGAATCGGAATCCTTACGTCGTGAAATGGGAGTTGCAGGACGAAAAGCCGTATTAGAAAAATACTCCAAACAAGCCTGGAAAGATGAATACATTCACTTTTTTCAGAAACTAATCCATAACTCATAATCTAAAACCCTGACTTCTCTGAAATTCCTTATCTTTGCATCTTAAATTGCATAATTATGAGTGATATCAGAGTAAGATTTGCACCAAGTCCGACGGGACCACTGCATATGGGAGGTGTTCGAACCGCTTTATTCAATTATCTTTTCGCTAAAAAACAAGGCGGAAAATTTATTTTACGAATTGAAGATACCGATCAAAGTCGATACGTCCAGGGAGCTGAAGATTACATCATGGAATCGCTGGCATGGTGCGGAATTCAATTTGATGAAGGCATCAAAGAAGGTGGAAGTTTTGGTCCATATAAACAAAGCGAGCGAAAGGCTATTTATCAGCAATATGCTCAGCAACTTATTGACAGCGGAAATGCTTATTATGCCTTTGATACGGCTGACGAACTCAACACCGAACGTGCAAAAGCAGAAGCTGACAAATCAAGTTTTGCATATAATCATCTTACTCGTAAACAGCTAAATAACAGTCTGAATCTGGGTTTACCAGCAACTATAAAACGCATTGAAGCCGGCGATTCATACGTCATTCGTTTTAAAATGCCGGACACACCGGTTGATGTTCCCATGAAGGATATTATCCGCGGTGATGTCACCTATAATTCTGCAAATCTTGATGATAAAGTACTATACAAATCGGATGGTTTGCCGACTTATCATCTTGCAAATATTGTAGATGATCATCTCATGCAAATTTCCCATGTTATTCGTGGCGAAGAATGGTTGCCATCAATGCCGCTGCATGTGCTTCTATATCAAGCATTAGGTTGGGATGCTCCACAATTTGCTCATTTACCACTGATTTTAAAACCAACTGGCAAAGGAAAACTTAGCAAACGTGACGGTGATAAACTCGGATTCCCGGTTTTCCCGATTGAGTGGAATCCCGATAAAGGAGAATCGGCTCGCGGATACCGTGAGGAGGCTTACTATCCCGAAGCTTTTGTCAATATGTTGGCATTACTGGGATGGAATCCCGGAACAGAGCAAGAGCTATTCAGCATGGATGAACTCATTCAGGCATTTGATTTGGAGCGGGTGAATAAAGCCGGTGCCCGTTTCGATCCGGAAAAAACCAAATGGTTTAATCATCAGTATCTGATGCAAAAATCCGATGAAACATTGGCGGCTGAATTTATGCCGATATTGGAATCGAAACAATTATATTGTGATGATAAAACCCTTGCTCAGATGATTGAGATGGTGAAAGAACGAGTGCAATTTGTTCCTGAATTATGGGATCAGTTAGACTTCTTTTTTATCCAACCGAAGGAATATAATGCCAAAATGCTGAAAAAATCCATGAAAGGCGATGCTTTGGAATTGCTTGAAGAATTGAAAACTTTACTTTTTTCTCAGGATGATTTTTCATCTCAGAATCTGGAAGATAAGGTAAAAACGTGGATAGAATCCAAAGAAATTGGTTTTGGAAAAGTGATGAATCCGCTTCGTTTGGCTTTAGTTGGTGAAGGGAAAGGACCACATTTATTTGATATTTTAGAAATTCTTGGCAAAGCCGAAAGCCTGCAACGCATTGAAAAATTGTTAAATCATTCAAACGATAAATAATGAGAACAGCTGAAATTAAAACTGAAAAAGGCGTAATGAAAGTCGAATTTTACGACAATGACGCACCGAATACTGTCGATAACTTCTGTAAATTGGCAAAAGAAGGATTTTATAACGGATTACGCTTTCACCGTGTGATTCCGAATTTTGTGATTCAAGGCGGATGTCCTCACTCTCGAGATGAAAATAGTAGCCGTGTTGGAACCGGTGGTCCCGGTTATAGTATTGATTGCGAATTGGATGGCGACAATCAATATCACGATAAAGGCGTATTATCCATGGCGCATGCGGGAAGAAATACCGGCGGATCACAATTCTTCATTTGCCACAGCCGTGCAGGCACTGCTCATCTTGACCGTCAGCACACTTGCTTTGGTAAAGTTGTGGAAGGTGTGGATTTAATTGATGATATCCGCGCAGGCGATTTAATTGAGGAAATTGTGGTTTCTGAATAATTTTTGTTTTTCGATAATCGTTGAGCGCTGCACCCAGACCCTTGATTATGAATACTATGGAAAAAAGGGATGCAAAATGCCCTAATGACTCCCGATTCGCCGGGTTTTTAATTGCGCATTGAGTTTTTCATGATTTCCGTCACAAACTTCATTAAGTTTTTCGTAAAATGCTTTGCCGTGATTTTTGTGAATCGTATGGCATAGCTCATGCAGAATTACATAATCAATCAACTCATCAGGAAGTTGCATTAAGTGTAGCGAAAAATTTAAATTGTTTTTACCCGAGCAAGATCCCCAACGGGTTTTTGCTGAGGTGATTTTTACATTACCATAGCTGAAATTATGTTTTTCTGCTAGCTCCTCAACCCGATACGGAATATAAAGTTTTGCTTCTTTACGAATCATCTCCTCAATAAAGCGAAAAATCATAGCCTGAGTTTCTTCGGCTTTTATATCGATGATTTTTGGAATATAGAGCTTGATGCCTTCGTCATCAATATAATAATGCACATTGGTTTTATCGGTTTGATGAAAGGTGATTTTGGCGTAACGAGTAGAAACAATAGTGTCAAAGTCAAAATGTTTTCTTGCTGGCATTTGGGTTTTTAAACGCTCCTGCGCAGCAAGAATTTTGTCTTTCATACTTTTGAGTAACGACTCTGCCTCTTTATAACTTCCACGCGGAGGAATACTGACACGAACTGTTCCGTCTTGTTGAATTTTGAAATTGTAGTTTCGTTTGGCTCGACCGTTTTTGGTCATTTTAACCAAACCAATCTCGTCAAGAAAAACTTCATGCATACTGTACTTATTTTACAATCTCGCTCAATTTTTTAAAAGAGCCGTCTGCCGTTTCGTACATGTCTTTTTCAATGCTCTTAAATGCTGTCTTTTTTTCTTTGTTGTCCTGAATTTTTCGCGCTTCATTGATGCGTGTAATCATGTCTGTATGATTGTTCATTGTTTCATGCATCAAATCATCAACTGATTCGCTTTTATCTTCGTTCATCAATTTTGCAATCATGCAATCTGTCAGTACTTCGTAGGTTAACCATTTCAGGTCTTTTTTTAAATCCCGTATATTTGCCATAATTCGAATATTTCAATTTATTTTGACTTCAAATTTAATGTTTTTTATTCAGACAGCAAGTGTAAGCGTGAAATAATCGCTTTGTTTAGAGTTTAAATTGTCCATCCGTAAAAATACCGAATGAAGTGAATCATTTTTTTGTATATTTGATTAATTAAAAACAACCAATATCGGCTTAGTTTGTTTAGCTTTGACGATACTGATAGAAATGAAATCAAAAGGAATTATATTCGCGACATTTTTGCTGACAGCTTGGTCGGTATTCGGGCAAACTGCGCCGAAATACTCCAATGAATTTTTAAATATTGGTGTCGGGGCGCGGGCATTGAGCATGTCAGGGGCGGTAGGCGCAAGTTCTAGCGATATTACCGGGATTTATTGGAATACTGCTTCATTGACAGGTTTGGATAATGACATGGAGCTGGGATTAATGCATGCTGAATATTTTGCCGGAGTTGCATCTTATGATTTTGGCGGAATTGCCTATCGTGTGGATGATAAAAATGTAATCGGCGGCGGTTTTGTTCGTTTTGGTGTGGATGATATTCCCAACACGCTTGATTTAATTGACAGCGACGGAAACATTCGTTACGACCGATTATCTTCCTTC
>JAQIBY010000055.1 GCA_027858835.1 Bacteroidales bacterium
AATATTATTTCAGGAAAAGAGTGGAAGGGTGAATTTCACAATAAAAAGAAAAATGGTGAGCTATATTGGGAATATGCACATATATCTCCAATAATTAACTTAAAAGGAGAAATCACTCACATAGTTTCAATCAAAGAGGATATCACCGAAAGAAAAAAAATGATAGATGAGCTTATTCTTGCAAAAGAAAAAGCAGAAGAAAGCGACCTTTTAAAATCGGCATTTTTAGCAAACATGAGCCACGAGATTAGAACACCAATGAACGGTATTCTGGGATTTACAAGCTTACTTTTGGAACCTGAATTAAGCGATGAAACAAAAGAAGCTTATATTCAAATTATTCATCAAAGTGGAGAACGCATGTTGAATACGGTAACTGATATTGTTGAAATATCGAAAATTGAAGCTGGAATTGTTGAAGTTAAAAACTCAATGATAAATATAAACAAAGGTGTAGAAAGCATTTTAAACTTTTTCCAACCACAGGCTCAAAAAAAAGGATTGATTCTTAGTTTCGATAATAAAATCCAAGAATCAAACCTCATAGTAAATTCAGACAAAAATAAATTTGAATCCATTCTTACCAATCTTATTAAAAATGCTATAAAATATACAGACAAAGGAAAAATAACAGTAAGTGATTGTATTAATAATGGATTTATTGAATTTTGTATTAATGACACTGGAATAGGTGTTCCTAAATTTAGGAAAAAAGCAATTTTTAACCGTTTTGAACAGGCGGATATAGCTGATACGAGAGTTTTCGAAGGTTCGGGTCTTGGTCTTGCAATTGCCAAATCATATGTCAAAATGCTTGGTGGCAAGATTTGGGTTGAATCAGTTGAAGGTGAAGGTTCACAATTTTATTTTAGTATTCCCTATACACCTGAGTTAAAGGAACCAGCCGAAATTACAATTGAGACTACCAACGGTGTAATGGAAGGTCAAGTTAAAAACCTAAAAATACTAATTGTTGAGGACGATGAAACATCGGATTTACTCATAACTACTATACTCGAAGAATTTGGCAGTGAATTGTTACATGCAAAAAACGGATTGGAAGCCATTGAACTTTGCCGCAATAATCCTAATCTGGATTTGATATTAATGGATATAAAAATGCCAGAAATGGGCGGATATGAAACTACCCAGCAAATTAGGGAATTTAACAAAGATGTTGTCATTATTGCACAAACAGCGCATGCCTTGACTGGTGATCGTGAAAAGTCGATTGAAGCGGGATGTAATGATTATATCAGCAAACCAATTAACATGACCCAATTGCATGAGTTAATTAAAAAGCATTATAATAGATGAAATATCACATAACAGAATTATTTAATATCGAAGAGTTAAGACAACTCTGTGAAAGTTTCACTGAAATAAATGGAACTGTTACAGCAATTCTTGATTTAGAAGGTAATGTTCTTATTGCTACAGGTTGGCAACCAATTTGCACACAATTTCATCGAATAAATGATGAAACAAAAAAACGTTGTTCCGAAAGTGATACTATACTTGCAGGAAAAATAAAACAAGGACACAAATACAACATTTATAAATGTAAAAACGGACTTGTTGATGTTGCCATTCCTATAATGATGGAAAATGAACATGTCGGAATTTTTTTCACTGGTCAGTTTTTTACTGAGAAACCTGATAAAGAATATTTTATAAAACAAGCAAGAAAATTTGGGTTCGATGAAAAGAAGTATCTAATTGCACTCGAAAATACACCTGTGTTTTCAGAAGAACAAATTAGAAAAAACGCAAGTTTTTTGGTTAAATTAACTGAAAGTATTGGTAAAAATGGTTTAAAAAATTTGATAAATATTGAGCAATCAAAACAACTTGAAATTGACAAAATTGAGTTAAAAGAAATAAACGAAGAATTAATTGTTGCCAAAGAAAAAGCCGAAGAAAGTGAAATAGAATTGCGGGAAAGCGAAGAACGGTACAAACTTATTACTCAAAATACTTTAGATGTTGTTTTTATGCTTGATAAAATAGGCAAACTACTTTTCTTTAACGAAAGTGTAGAAAAAATATTAGGATATAAACAAGAAGAACTAGTTGGCAAGTCGTTTACTGGTTTTGTCCCAAAAAGTGAACTGCCAAAATATCTGCTTCAAATTAAAAATGTGTTTTTAAAGAAAGAAATACAAAACTTTATTACAAAAATTTATCACAAAAATGGAAATTTAGTTGAAGTGGAAATTAATGGAAAATTAGTTATACATGATGGAAAATCAGTGGCTTTGGGTACAATAAGAGATATGTCATTACGTAGAAAGGATGAATTAATTATTAAACAGAAAAATGAAGAACTTTCGGAAATCAATGCCGAAAAAGACAAATTCTTTTCTATCATTGCCCACGACTTGAAAGGACCATTAGGTAATATGGTTGGACTTAGTGAATATCTTGTGCAATACATAAAGGAAAAGAACCATGAGAAAACGGAGAAATTTGCAAATATGATGCTAAAATCATCCAATAAGACTGTGGACTTGTTATCCAACCTTATGGATTGGGCACAATCGAAATCTGGCAGAATGGATTATAATCCTGAATATTTTGAAATAGATCCCCTAGTGCAGGAAGAGAAACAATTTTTAGAAGGTATAGCCGAGCAAAAATCTATCATCATTAATAACCCAATAAAGACAAACAATCGAGTTTTTGCGGATAAAACAATGATTAGTGGCGTTTTACGAAATTTAATTTCAAACGCAATAAAATTTACAAATACTGGTGGAAAAATTACGATTTTAGCTGAGAATAAAGAGAACGTTTTAACTATGTCGATAAATGACAATGGAGTCGGAATATCAGAAGATAATGTTAACAAATTGTTTCAAATTGGTGAAAATCAATCAACATTAGGCACGGAAAATGAAAAGGGAACAGGATTAGGCTTAATTCTCTGCAAAGAATTTATTGAAAAAAACAATGGAAAAATTTGGGTTAAGAGTAAAGTTGGCGCTGGTTCTTCTTTTTACTTTTCTTTACCAACAACTAATGAAACAAATGACCAGTAGGTTAGCAAAAATATTAGTTGAATATTATATCAACAAGTTAGCATTTGAATGACAGAAAATAAAGCACATGGCTATAACACGCAATAAAAAACATAGGGCAGAAAGTGCTAAATTTGAACGACATAACATTTAATAAACGGCTCTGTATCTTTACAGGTAGGTGCTTTGAAATGCCCTGCGTTTCTTATTGCCACCGTTACCCACTATTTAACAAAACACATATCATTATGAATAAACAAAGAAACAAAAAGAGATTCTCATCTTATTACTTCCTATTTGTATTATTATTTATTGCAATTTTCGCTTGTAATAAAGAGGAAGAAATAATTCCAGATGACTCACAAAATAATGAAGTATCATTATTTTGTGAAATAACTAACCCTGAAAATGAAATTGAAGTTCCACAAGGAACAAATTTATTGATTTCTGCAAATATTATTGATTCTATTTACTTAATAAATAGTGTGCAATTTTTCAAAGACTCTTCTGAATTAGTTTCTATTGACAATGTCCCTTATCAATATAACTTTAACACAACCAGCTTAGACACTGGAGCTTATGTTATTAAGGTTGTTGCTGAAAATAGTATTGGGATAACCCAATCTGATGAAGTTTCTATAAAAATTATTCTATCTGAATTTGGTGTAGAAGGTTCAGGAGTCATAGATATAGATGGAAATCAATACAGAACGGTAATAATTGGACAACAAGAATGGATATCAGAAAACTTAAAAGTTACACATTATCCTGATGGTACAGAAATACCGCATGTCTCAGGAGGTAATAACTGGGAAAGTCTTAACAATAACGATGACGCATATTGTTGGTTTCAAGACGACACGTGCTACAAAGAAGCGTATGGGGCATTATACACATGGGCTGCAGCTATGCATAATACCGAAAGTAGCAATTTAAATCCTAGTGGTATTCAAGGTGTTTGTCCAGATGGTTGGCATTTACCTTCAGATGCAGAATGGATTGAATTATTTAACGAATTGGGAGGATATGAAGAAGCTAGAGGAAAAATGAAAGAAATTGGGACTTTTCACTGGAATTATCCGAATATTGACGCAACTAACGAAAGTGGTTTTTGGGCACTACCTAGTGGGTATCGAAGTAGTATTTATGGCAATTGTATGAGTATGGGTAATGCAGGTTATTGGTGGTGCAGTACTTCGAATACATATTTCTATCTAACAAACGACAACAATACTGATATACATTTAACAGGTGCATCTTCATATGGTTTTAGTGTTAGATGTGTGAAAAATTAAAAAACAGCACACAATACATAGAAACACGAGCGGTGCGCCAGCCTCATCCCGATATTTCGAGAGCCCAGCAAGTATTCCCGGATTTCTGCGATTTTTACGGTAATACTAATTGTGTCGGCAGTTTTGATTCACAATCGGTGTTACAGCAAAACAAGCCTGTCTGCCTATTTACCAGCTGAGGATGGCAGGCAGACATACAGAACGACTTGTGCTTCTCCGTCAGCCGACGGAGAAGCAAGAGAAAGTATGCGCCTTCCGAAAGCTTTCGGAAGGATGTTTAATCGGTATTACTAAGCTAACCACATTTTATATTTCAGAGCTTCAGTTTGGTGTAGATAAGGTGCTGCTAAATATAGCAAATGTCGATAATTGATTGCTATATGAATACTAGTTATGATAAAAAATATTCTATATGCTTTTTTTAAATCTATGATATTATTAAATTTGAAAAAAATATTAATTAAATAACTACTTACTATGAAGAAATTATTTTACATCGTAATTATTTCAGCTGTAATGTTTAGCTGTAACTCACAAAAACAAGATGACTCAGAAAAAAAAGAGAACGAGGTCACTGCTATTACTCCTGACGAGAAAGATGACACTCCTGGTACTGATGACGAGAAAGATGTCACTCCTGTTATTCTTGATGGGAAAGAGTTTACTCCTATTACTCTTGAAGAGTTTTTTCAAAAATCTTATGAAAAGGACATACTCAAATTCGATAATTTCGAGCGTAATGACAAGACGTTTGAAAACATGCATGATAAAGAAAAGATTGATACAGTATCCTACTATACCTTTAAAAATTCTAAACTCATCAAACTCAAAGAATTCATTAGCAGTATTGAAATAAAAGATAATGAACTTTTGGAGAATTGTTTTTTCAGTATCGGAATGTCAAAAGATGATTTTAAGAAATGTATCAAAGACTTTGAAGCCCAAAGGGAAGATACACATTTACGCCCTTATGTTGATATATTTGAAAATGAAATAAGTTTTTGGAGTAATGAGGATAGTTGGAAATTTACATTTGAGGATGATACTTTGGCTATTGTTGTTTATCAAATTGATATGCCTTAAGCAAAAAAGACTCGATTAAACATAATAAGTGAAGTGCATTGTCCTGATATATAGGGGAGTAGGGTGATTTGTAGAAACAAATATTTCATCTGTTTTTTCTGATGGTATAAACGAGTTAGCGTGCATAAAAGAACTGAAATGAGAATTGTAATCACTTCAAGCATAATGTTTCTTTTTATTGTTAATATCCTATTAGCTGGTTCAAGCTTGGCATATTGTCACACAGAAAGAAATGTTTTTCATGTTTATATTAATTCTTCGGATGAGATATTGGCAGAGGGGCAGCCCATAAAAATAGGAGATCTTAAAGAAAAAATTAAGTTATTCATTAGTAATCCCCAAAACAATGATGACAAAGCGGTAAAAGTCATAAAGGATATTAAATATATAGGTTCGATTCAAGTTTCAAAAGGAGTTGTTTCTATTCAATGTCAAAGAAATACCTCATATGGCTTTTATGTAAAAGTACAAGATCAAATTGAGAAAGCTTTTGATGAGTTGCGAAATGAATTAGCTCTGGATAAATTTCAAAATGCATATAAATCATTAAAGAGAGAGTATCAGGAAGCTATAAATAATTGTATCCCAAAAAGAATTTCAGAAGCAGAACCAAATTACATTTGGAGAGATGGTGTATTAATAAAGAATTATTAAATAGTGTACGCACGCTATTAAAGGCTATACCCAATAAGGGTATCATCGGATAAATTGAACGTAATTGTAAGTAAATTCAAACTAAAATAACTACCTACAATACATAGAAACACGAGCGGTGCGCCAGCCTTGCCCCGATATTTTGGGAAACTAGCAAGTGTTCCCGGATTTTTGCGAATTTTACGGTAACATCAATTGTGTTGCAGAATACTATTGCCCGGTAAAAATAGAAATCGGAAATTTTAGCCTAAGTGGACGTGATATTTGCTTGAGCGAATCATTACATTATCAATTTATTATCATCCTTTTTTAATTGTTTCTACTGCAAATTTTGTGGAAGAAGCTGAAAACATGGTAAATATTTAGGTTTACGAAACACGGCTTCTTTGTCATGATGCAAACGGGTGCACGGGATTTCTGCGTTACTAATTTACCTCCTCATTCATTAACTACATTTCGTTCAGTTATGAATAATTCAAAATAATATTTCTTCCATTGAATTTGCAGTAGAACCTTTTAATCTTGGTAATATTTAAATCGCTTCTGCGTTACACTACAAAGTTTTAAAAATTGAAGAAAAAAACTAACTTTGAAAGCTAAAATAAAACACCTATGTGGACACTCTTTCGAAAAGAAATAAAGGAGTTTTTCAGCTCGATTACCGGATACTTGGTTGTGGTTGTATATTTGGTAATTAACAGCTTGATTATGTGGATTTTTCACGGACCGTCTAATATATTGGATGCGGGACAGGCAAACCTCGACCCCTTATTTATTATTTCGCCTTGGGTTTTTCTGTTTCTGGTGCCTGCAGTTACCATGCGCTTGATTTCTGAAGAAAAACGCCTGCAAACGATGGAGTTGCTATTGGTTCGACCGATTTCCGAATTTAAAATAACGATGGCAAAGTACCTGTCAGGCTTAAGTCTGGTGTTGGTCGCTTTATTGCCGACATTGGTTTATACAATATCAATTAATCAACTTGGCAGAACTGAAGGAATTGCTGATATGGGAGGCATTGCAGGCTCTTATATTGGATTGTTCTTCTTGGCTGCAATTTATACTGCAATCGGTTTGTTTGCCTCATCCTTGAGCAATAATCAAATCATTTCGTTTATTATTGCTGTGGTATTGTCCTTCGGGTTCTATATCGGCTTTGATCAAGTTGCAGGTTTGGGATTAAACGGTGCAGTCGAGGATTTTATCATGTCGTTGGGAATAAATTATCATTATAAAGCCATTAGCAAAGGTGTGATTGATACACGGGATATCCTTTACTTTTTGTCTGTAATAACCGTTTTTATTCTTTTAACAAAATTGCGCTTGGAGCGCCGTAAATGGAAATAAACTTAGCATTATGAAACCAACACAAATAAGGAATCAACATATTTTTCGGCTCTTAATTATCTTGCTACTTATTGTTGTGATAAACTTTCTCGGGGCATTTTGGTACGCGAGATGGGATGTTACAGAAGATAAACGGCATTCACTTTCTGAAACTACTACTGATATGTTGAAGGAACTGGATGATGTAATGTATATTAAGGTTTATCTCGACGGAAATGAGTTGCCGATTGGGTTTCGTCAATTAAAACGGTCGGTGAGAGAATTGTTGGACGATTATCATCGCTATTCGCATTTGGTTGAATATGAATTTGTTGACTTGTCAAAAGAACAAGATGTTAATACTCGACAAGAAATATATAACCAATTACAAGAGAAAGGATTAGAACCAACGCAGCTTGAGGAGCGGAATTCTGCCTCATATAAAGAGCAGGTAATTTTTCCTTCTGCATTAATTCGGTATAAGGAAGCAGAGTATCCTGTTAATTTTCTGGAAAATGAAAGAGGCAGCAGTACCTCCTCTCAGATCAATAAATCCATTGCACGGCTTGAGCAGCATTTTACGAATGCAATGCTTAAACTTACAAATCCTGAGATTAAAAAAGTCGCTTTTATAGAAGGTCACAATGAGCTGGATGAGTATCAGACAATGGGTGCCATGATTGCATTGAGCGATTACTATCAAATTGAGCGTCTCAAAATTAATGGAGTCCTCGGTGCTTTGGATGATTATGAAGCTATTGTCGTTGCTAAACCGAATTCTCGTGTTAGTGAGAAAGACAAATTCATTATTGACCAGTACATTATGAATGGCGGAAAAGCTCTTTGGTTGGTTGAGTGGATGCAAATGGATATGGATAGTTTGACAAATCAATATTCCAGCATGGCATTAATTCGCGATATTAACCTGGATGATTTATTGTTTAATTATGGGGTGAGAATAAATCCGGATTTAGTGCAGGATTTGAATTGTTTGTCTATTCCCATAACCGTAAATTCTCAAGATGGGAAACCGCAATTTGAGCCACGTGCCTGGTTCTTTTTCCCAGCAATTCTGTCCGATAATTCTCACTTAATTAATCGAAATATTAGTGTGTTAAGAACACAGTTTGTAAGTAGTATTGACCCGGTTAACCCGGATATGAGGGTGACAAAAACCCCGATTCTGAGAAGTTCAGAATTTAGTCGTTCGCTTAGTGTTCCGGTAAACGTGAGTTTGGGAATTGTAAGAAATCCGCCGGATCCCAGAAGTTTTAATCAGGGAGAAAAAACGTTTGCAATGCTTCTCGAGGGTGAATTTCCCTCGAATTTTGATATGCGTATCCCTCCGGAAATTTCGATGAATGATGATATTAATTTTAAGTCAGTCTCTGTCCCGACAAAGCAAATCGTTGTTTCTGACGGAGATGTGATTCGAAATTTTGTTAGAATTGTCGGAGATAGACATGAGCCCTTCCAGCTTGGCGAAGATAGATATTATCAAAATCAGTTTACTCCCGGAAATAAAGAATTTATTTTGAATAGCATGAATTATTTATGTGGAGATGAAGCATTAATCGAGCTGAGAATGAGAGAGCTTAAATTGCGTACATTAGATCGCACGAAAGTTATGGATAGAGGATTATTTTGGGCCGTTTTTAACTCTGTCGTGCCAATTATATTAATTGTACTGTTTGGATTGATTGTGTTTTTTGTGAGAAAACAGAAGTACGGTAAACACAAAAGTTAAAAACAGTAAGTTTTAAATCTTATCTTATGAAAAAAAACAATCGTATTCTTTTTTTTATTTTAATTGCCTTATTGACAATTTCTGCCATCGTATTCTTTACTCGCTATGAGTTTTCTCGTGAACTGGTTGACGGAAAAGAAAAATTTCAGATATCAAGAAAAAACACGAGCCTGAAAGTTCTGCGTGATTTTGCCGTTCAGGATACTGCGCAAATTGATAAAATATTTCTTGTCGATAAAGACAACAATCAAATTTTGTTAGAGCGTGAAAATTCACATTGGTTAGTCAATAAAAAGACAATGGCTCGTGAAGATTTAAAGGATATCTTATTAGAAACCATACACCGCGTTGAGGTATATAGTCCGGTTCCGAAAACTCGTCAGGAGTACGTTATTCGTGATTTGGCGAGTAATGGAATAAAGTGCGAAATTTATCAAAGCGGGAAAAAGGTAAAAACATATTATGTTGGTGGAGTTACTCAAGACAATCTTGGAACTTATATGTTGTTAGAAAATTCTGCGGAGCCCTTTATTGTTTCTATTCCAGGCTTTAGCGGTTATTTGACAACTCGCTATAGTACCAGTGAAAAGGAGTGGGTAAGCAAGCGGGTTTATTCCTATTCGTTTAATCAAATTGCATCTGTTGAGGTGGAATATCCGAATGAACCATCGCAATCTTATAAAATGGTAAATGGAGGCAACAATTATTTTGAGTTAATTCGTTTGGATAATAAACTTCCTGTTGTAAAATTTGATACAGTGAAAGTTAAACAACAAATTGGGCGATTTAAAAAAGTCGGATTTGAATTTATTGTCCCTGAAGATTTTCAGTCGCAACGACTTGATTCGGTTCGCCAATATACCCCAATATATACCTTTAATGTAACGGATGTGTCTGGAAATTCACGAAAACTGGAGTGTTACGCACGTCCAAATAGAGACGAATTGAAGAACGACGAAGGCATTCCTTATGAAAATGATATTGAACGACTGTATGGAGTGTTTGATGACCAATTGGTTGTTATGCAGTATTATACAACAGATATGCTGACAATGCGTCTGAACTATTTTCTGGAGTAAAGGTCTTAACATGCATTGTTAATAAAAAAATGATACAATTTGTGAATTGCTTTGAAAAAGCGATTTGAAAATTGTATTTTTAAGCTTGAATTTTTAAACTGATAAAAATGAATTTTGTTGTCTCAAGTTCCGCATTACTGAATCGCTTGCAATTAGTTAGCAAGGTGGTTAATAGCAAAAATACATTGCCGATTTTGGATAATTTTCTCCTGAAACTGGAAGATGGAGTGTTGAAAATTACTGCATCTGATTTGGAAACAACCTTAACAACTGATATTACTCCCGATGTTGTGGATGGAGAAGGCATGATTGCAATTGACGCAAAGAAAATTCTTGAAATACTCAAGGAATTTCCGGAGCAACCATTAACTTTTCAAGTAGATATGGATAGCTTTCAGGTAGAAATTAAATCTGAAAAAGGACTGTTTAGCCTCGTAGGTCAAAACGGTGAAGATTTCCCACAGGCAACACAACTTAAAGCCGATCAGGTAAATCGAATTGATTTATTGCCCGAAATTTTGTTTAGTGGAATTACTTCAACGCTTTTTGCAACTGCTGACGACGAATTACGCCCTGTAATGAATGGTATTTTGGTTGAGATTTCACCTGATAACATGACTTTCGTTGCATCTGATGCACACAAATTAGTACGCTATATTCGTAAAGATGCAAATGCTGAAAGTGAAGCTTCCTTTATCCTGCCAAAGAAACCAGCAGGAATTTTGAAAAATATTGTTACTAAAGCCGATAATGAGTTAACACTTGAATTTGACGATAAAAATGCTGTCTTTTCATTCCCCGGATTTTATCTGGTTTGTCGCCTTGTCGAAGGAAATTATCCGAGCTACAATTCTGTGATTCCAACCGAAAATCCGAATCGCTTAACCGTAGATCGCGTTGAGTTATACAATACGCTAAAACGTGTTTCTATTTTTTCAAATCAAGCATCTAATCTGGTTAAACTCGGAATTACAGGAAATCAGCTGAGTATTTCTGCTCAGGATATTGACTATTCAATTGCAGCACACGAATCATTGAATTGCCAATACGATGGTGATGAAATGACAATTGGATTCAAATCCCTGTTCTTACTTGAAATTCTCTCAAATATCGGAACCGAGGAAGTAAATGTTGAAATGTCAGATCCAACCCGCGCAGGTATTGTCTTACCAAAAGACAATGAAAATGAGGATGAAGATATTTTAATGCTACTCATGCCAATGATGATCAATAATTAATACAAACTTATGTCATACCGAAGGCGTAGGCAAGCTTTGTTTACGCCTTCACTATTTTTACCGCAATGAATCTTAAGCTAAAAAAACCAATTATTTTTTTTGATATTGAATCCACTGGAATTAATGTTGCCAAGGATCGTATCGTTGAAATTGCCTTTGTGAAAATTCATCCTGACGGAAGTCGTGATACGAAATTGCAACGCATTAATCCGGAAATGGAAATTCCCGCAGAAAGCATTGCAATTCACGGAATTACTGATGAAGATATCAAAGATTCGCCAACCTTTAAAAAAGTAGCCAAGGAGTTTGCAAAGCTGATTGAAGGCTGTGATTTGGCAGGTTTTAATTCCGATCGATTTGATATTCCTATGTTGGCTGAGGAATTCCTCCGCGCTGATGTAGATGTTGATTTAAAGCGACATAAAACGGTGGATGTTCAAGTGATTTTCCATAAAATGGAGCAAAGAACACTGAGTGCAGCCTATAAATTTTATTGTAAAAAAGATTTAGAGAATGCACACACTGCTGAGGCGGATGCTGTTGCTACTTTTGAGATTTTAGATGCACAAATTGCACATTACAATGACTTGGATGATGATGTAGAGGCGCTTTCTGAATTTTCATCACATAAAAAGCATCTTGATTTTGCCGGGCGCATTGTCCTTAATGACAAGGATGTTCCCGTTTTTAATTTCGGGAAATATAAAGCAAAACCGGTAAAAGATGTCTTGAAAAAAGATCCTGGATATTATGGTTGGATGATGAAAGGCGATTTCCCGCTATATACAAAGAAAGTATTGACGCGAATTAAGCTGGAAAGCATGAATGAATAGGTGATATGAAGATCATTTGCATCGGAAGAAATTTTCATGAGCACGCAAAGGAAATGCATGCAGTCCCTGAAAAAGATCCTATTTTTTTTCTAAAAGCCGACTCCTGTTTACAGAGAGATAATCGCATTTTTTTCATCCCCGATTTTTCGAAAAATCTGCATTATGAACTTGAAATTGTTTTGCGAATTTCTCGCGTCGGAAAAGGCATTGCAGAAAAATTTGCACATCGTTATTATGATGCAGTTACTGTCGGAATTGATTTCACCGCACGTGATTTGCAAGCACAATGTAAAGCCAAAGGGCTGCCTTGGGAAATCTCCAAATCTTTTGATCAATCGGCAAGAGTCGGAACATGGCTTCCGGTCTCTGATTTTGAAAATCCGCAAACCGATATTTCATTTTGGTTAAAACAGAATGAAACTGTCGTGCAATCTGCAAGCAGTACAGACATGATATTTAATTTCGATGCACTCATTGCTTATCTTTCAAATTTCATGACACTTAAAATGGGCGATTTAATTTTCACAGGAACCCCGGCAGGTGTTGGTCCGGTTTCCGGAGGTGATCGTTTTGAAGCGGGAATCGGCGACAAATCATTGCTTAAATTTTCTATTCGATAGGAATTATTTTTTTGTTGTGCGATAAGATTTTAAACTTTTACTTTTGGCAGTGTTTTTGCGATTCCGAAAACCCGACCCCGAAAGCTTATGGGCTCGGGTTTGGATGCAAAAAACCGCCAAAAGCCATATTCATACATTTCCATACACCCAGACTGCGTTCCTTGTCCGGGCTTACCGATATTTTGTCCCTAACGGGACAGGTTTGATTAAAGCGATCAAAAATCAAATTATCATCATATCAACTTTTATTCGAAATAAATCCATTGTGTGTTTTTTTGTTATGTCCCGTTAGGGACAGTATATTGGTAAAAAGCTATAAATGAAAAACCCCGTGCCGTTAGGTACGGAATATTTAGAAAACATATTTTGGTTTTTAGTTCTGAAATCTTGGGTTGAAGACATTATCCGTAAAGACTGAAAAGTTTTAATATGCCAGCTTGCCGGACTGGCAGGAATAACCGCCGGTACTACTGCGCGTCAAACTCAGAATCCTGAAGGCGATGTAATTGGCATTCCTCTAGCACAAATCCAACTCGTTGATTATGCGTGGATAATAGGAAAAACAAGCTTGTTTCCCTTCAAACTATTCGCTTCTGTTACAAAACATGAAAATTTCTGAATTTTTCTGCATAAATCATGTGTAAAACCGATTGATTTTTTTATTTTTGTTTAGGACTGAATATTAATTATAAACAACTGAATATCAATGAATTTGCTTTCCAAAGTTAAGGAAGAAGCCCGAAAACACAATCAACGCATTGTGCTTCCTGAAGGTACAGAAGAGAGGACACTAAAAGCCGCAAATGAAATTATCAAAACATCTATCGCGGAAATTATTTTAATCGGTGATCCTGCTATTATTCAACAAAAAGCGGAGGAATTCAATTTGACAGAGCTGTCAAAAGCCCAAATTGTCGATCCGGAAAATCCACCAAAAAAAGCGGCTTATATTGAAAGTTTTGTCGAATTGCGAAAGCATAAAGGCATGACAGCTGAAAAAGCTGAAGATTTACTGAAAGATCCATTGTATCTGTCGGTTATGATGATTAAACATGGTGATGCAGACGGTGAAGTTGCCGGTGCTGATAATGCAACCGGTGATGTTTTGCGCCCTGCATTTCAGATTGTAAAAACCAAGCCCGGGGTTTCAGTTGTTTCGGGAGCCTTTTTTATGGTTTTACCAAATAAGGATTTTGGAGAAGATGGTATAATGGTTTTTGCCGATTGTGCTGTTCATCCAAATCCAACAGCCAGTGAACTCGCTGAAATTGCGATTTGTACTGCGGAAACAACACGTGCCATTGGTGGTTTTGAACCACGTGTCGCAATGTTGAGCTTTTCAACCAAAGGCTCTGCAAAACATGAAATGGTTGACAAAGTAGTTGAAGCTACACGAATTGCGAAAGAGAAAATGCCAGATTTAAAAATTGACGGTGAATTGCAATCTGATGCTGCAATTATTCCCGCAATTGGAAAGAAAAAAGCTCCGGATAGTGAAATCGCAGGCCAGGCAAATGTTTTGGTTTTTCCAACACTGGAAACAGGAAATATTGCCTATAAATTGGTGCAACGAATGGCAAATGCAGAGGCTGTTGGTCCGGTTTTACAAGGTATGGCAGCTCCAATTAATGACCTTTCAAGAGGTTGTTCAGTAAGTGATATTGTTAATCTGGTTGCAATTACAGCAAATCAGGCTGCAGGAATGAAATAAAATTGTTAATTTTTAATCAGAAAATCATGAAAATATTAGTATTAAATTGTGGAAGTTCAAGTATAAAATATCAATTACTGGATATGTCAAATGAGCCTGTCTTGTTGGCGAAAGGAATTGTTGAAAGAATTGGATTGGAAGAAGGAATTTTGACACATAAGCCGGAGGGTGGTGAAAAGTATATCCTAAAGACAGCAATCGAAAATCATACGATTGGTATTAACTTGGTTTTGAAAGCTATGACCGATGGAAATCATGGGGTAATTGAAAAACTTGAGGAAATTAATGCTGTCGGACATCGTGTTGCACATGGTGGGGAATTTTTCAGCGAATCATCATATATAACCCCAAAAGCCAAAGATAATATTCAAAAATGTTGTGAGCTTGCACCTTTGCACAATCCGGCTAATCTCAAAGGGATTGAAGCAATGAAAGCTTTGCTTCCTGAAGTTCCTCAGGTAGCTGTTTTTGATACTTCTTTTCATCAAAGTATGCCTGATTACTCATATCATTATCCAATCCCTTACGAGTTTTATGATAAATACAAATTACGTCGTTACGGATTTCATGGAACAAGTCATAAATTCGTGGCTCAGAAAGCTTGCGAAAGCTTAGGATGGGATATCACAACAAAAAAAATAATTACATGTCATTTAGGAAACGGCGCTTCAGTTTGTGCAGTGAAAAATGGCGAATCTGTTGATACCTCCATGGGTTTTACTCCTGTTGAAGGATTGATGATGGGTACACGTGTTGGTGATTTTGATCTTGGTGGTTTACTTTTCTTAATGGAAAAAGAAAATTTAGATATCGCAGGTGCAAATAAATTAATCAATAAGCAAAGTGGTTTGCAGGGCTTTTCTGGCGTTTCTAGCGATATGCGTGATTTGGATGAAGCAGCAGAATCCGGAAATAAACGTGCTGATTTGGCAAAAGAAATGTTTGCTTATCGCGTGAAGAAATATATCGGAGCCTATGCTGCAGCAATGAATGGAGTTGATTTAATTCTTTTTACTGGTGGTATTGGAGAAAATGATGCCGATACAAGAAAACGAGTTGCTACTGATTTAGATTATCTCGGTGCAAAGTTTGACGAATCGAAAAATGCATGTCGTGGAAAAGATTGCAATATTTTAAGTACTGAAGATTCATCAACCAAAATTATTGTTGTAACAACTGATGAGGAGCTAGTTATTGCACGTGATACGAAGCGTATAGTAAAAGCATTATAATAAGATTTAAAATGTCCGATATTAAAATATCGGACATTTTTTTTATAAAGTGGATGATCTTGTTATGTCTTAGAAATTTATTTTGAGATAACATTCAGGGATTTTTATTATTTTCGTAAACAATAAAAATAAATATCATTATGGCACTCAGAAAATTAGACGAATTAATTACAATTGCTAAATCAAAAACGACAAAACGAATGGCAATTGCTGCCGCAGCTGATGCACATGTGCTTGGCGCTGTCAAAGATGCAGTAGAGGCTGGGATTGTTTCCCCGATATTGGTTGGTGATGAATCCAAAATTAACAGCATACTTGCTGATTTGAAAATGGATACCTCCAAACTGGAAATCATTAATGAGCCAAACGATGTGAAAGCATGCCAAAAAGCGGTTGCTTTAATTCGTGAAGGCAATGCTGAAGTTTTGATGAAAGGACAAGTGGCGACGGCTGTTATTTTAAAAGCTGTATTGGATAAAGAAAACGGATTGCGTACCGGTTCAACCTTGAGCCATTTTGCATTATTTGAATCTCCATATTATCACAAATTATTTGGTATGACTGATGCCGCCATGAATGTAGCACCTGAGTTTGCCGACAAAGTATCTATTGTGAAAAATGCGGTTGCTGCAATGCAAGGAATTGGTGTTGAGATACCTAAGGTTGCAATTTTAGGTCCTGTTGAAGTGGTTAATCCCAAAATTGAATCAACCGTGCATGCTGCAATGTTGACGATGATGAATATCCGTAAACAAATTAAAGGCTGCATTATTGACGGCCCTTTTGCTTTGGATAATACGATTTCCAAAGAAGCATGTACGCAAAAAGGAATTGAAAGTGAAGTTGGTGGTGACGCTGATATTCTCGTTGCACCTGAACTCAATGCTGCTAATGTTTTGTATAAATCTTTGAATTTCCTTGGTGGAGCAACTTCTGCAGCTATCATTATGGGTGCAAAAGTACCTATCGTGCTAACATCAAGAGCCGATACTGAGCGAGCAAAACTTCTTTCAATTGCATTTGCTGCCGCAATGAATTAGAAAAAATTAAAACTATGGATAAATTTAGATTATTAATTATTAATCCCGGATCGACATCTACTAAGATTGCGATCTTTGAAAATGAAGAAAACGTTTTTAAGAAAAATCTGAAGCACAGTAGTGAGGACTTGGCTCCTTTTGAAACCATTACTGAACAGGATGATTATCGTAAAAATGCGATTATTCACGAGGTCACTGAAGCCGGTTACGAATTAAAAAGCTTTGATGCAATTGTCGGTAGAGGTGGACTGGTAAAGCCTATTCCCTCAGGAATTTACGAGGTAAATGAGACAATGCGAAAAGACTTAATCAAATCTCCACTTGGGGAACATGCCAGTAATCTTGGCGGTTTGATAGCCGATGATATCGCTAAAAGCATTGGTACTGCGAAAGCCTATATTGCAGATCCGGTTGTTGTTGATGAAATGGAGGATATTGCGCGTTATACAGGTCATCCGAAATTTAAGCGTTTGTCAATTTTTCATGCATTAAATCAAAAAGCAATCGCACGAGCTTATGCAAAAGAAATTAATAAAGCCTATGAAGAAATCAATGTAATTGTTGCACATCTTGGTGGTGGAATTTCTGTTGGAGCACATAAAAATGGACGCGTGATTGATGTAAACAATGCATTGGATGGTGATGGACCATTTTCACCTGAACGTGCAGGTGGTTTGCCGGTAGGACAATTGGCAAAGCTTTGTTTTTCCGGTGATGTGACATTGAAAGATGTGAAAAAAATGATTAAAGGAGAAGGCGGTTTTGTTGCATATCTCGGTACAAATGATGCTTATGATGTTGAAGTTCGAGCAAATGACGGAGATAAAGAAGCTTTAGCCGTTTCCAATGCAATGGCCTATCAGGTTGCTAAAGAAATTGGTGCATGTGCAAGCGTTCTCAAAGGGAAAGTTGATGGAATTTTAATAACCGGTGGAATTGCGTACAATAAACAGTTTGTTTCTTTTATTGAAGAAATGGCAGGTTTCATCGCACCGGTAAAAGCTTATCCCGGTGAGGATGAAATGGCGGCATTGGCCGGAAACGGATTGATGGTACTTCGTAAAGAAATTGAACCGAAATTATATCAATAAAATTATGAAAAAAGTTGTACATACAGATAAGGCGCCTAAAGCAATTGGCCCTTATTCACAAGCGATTGAAGCCAATGGCATGTTATTTATTTCAGGACAAGTTCCTGTGAATCCTGAAAACGGACAAATTCCTGAAGGAATTGTGGCACAGACTGAGCAAGTCATGAAAAACATTGAAGCCATTCTCACAGAGGCAGGTTATAAATTCTCTGATGTGATAAAGTCAACTTGTTTGTTGAGTGACATGGCGAATTTTAAGCAGATGAACGAGATTTACGGTAAATATTATGCTGAAAATCCACCTGCTCGCGCTGCATTTGCAGTAAAAGAACTGCCATTAAAAGCACTGGTTGAGATTGAAACGATTGCGGTTAAATCTTAACTAAATGTAATTTTTAAAATATTTCGGGACAATGTAAGCTCCTTGCTAAGCGAATTAGCGAGGAGCTGCCCGGATTCTCACCTCACCACCGTAAAGCTTTTGCTTTTTCCATTGATTTTTAAAATATACCTTCCCGGACTTAGCTTGCTGATGTCAATGTTTAGAACTTTGGAATTGATTTCTTGTGATAAGACAAGTTGTGCCTGAACATTATAAATTTCAGCTTGTTGCGGTTTTGCATTGTTTGGCAGCTCTAAATGGAGTTTGTCGGTAGCAGGGTTTGGATAGAAGTTGAAGTGAGAAGCGCTTTCGTTTTCAGTTAATGTCGTTGGACAGTCTGTGATCATTAATCCATCTGCTAATGTAATACTCTCCCCATAGGCATCTGTCAATGTGACATATAGATTTAAATAGCCCGCGTCTGATGGAGTGTAGAAATCTATGGGTTTAGCAATGCAAT
>JAQIBY010000077.1 GCA_027858835.1 Bacteroidales bacterium
CGCTGCATTCTGCTTTTCTGTGGAACCTCAAATCTTTTCTTTTCCCCGATACTGAAAGTTAACACGCAGTCTCTTAGCGCAAGGCAAACCCGCAGAAAAGATTTGTTCCACAACGAAAAACCGACTGATGCGGAGTTAACCTTCTTGCCGAAGGCTTTTTGTTATACCGAGTTAGAGAAGTTTACAGCTTCAACACAGATTTTTATCATAGCTTTTCATTTCCTACTCGTTTTTAGGGCTTAAGCTTTTGCCCCTGTTTCTATCCCTTCCCAATTCCTTGAATATGGCTGGTGGGTTGGTGTTGATAACTAATTTTTAATTTAAGCACAAAGTAAGAAAAACTCATTACTCGCTCTCAAACTCACACTGTCTTTCCTGTATGCTTGAACCTCGCACTCAGAAAAGCATTCTTTTGTCACGATATTTGAGTGCCATCCCCTACCTCCTGTATGCTTAAACCTCGCACTCAAAACTGTTTTTCTGGCTTGTTTGAAGATAAACTCCCCATTTTCTCAATTTTAGCCATTTTAAGGCCATAAAAATAGTAAAGATGACCATTCGTGCCTCCTCTCCGTAGTAATTTCATTTTTTGCGCTTGTCGATTTCCAGCATTTTAAACCAGCAAAATTACTCGACCAACTTATTTGAAGCATTACCTCCCATAAAGCGAATCCTCCAAATTTTGAAGACATCTTCCGTTATTCGATGCAGACTTTTTAATGAAAAGATACTTATTCTTACCAACATCAAATCTAACCAAACTGTCTTCAGCAAAATTATTAACAAAGGTATCAATTTGCTTAATTTGATTTATAAAATCATCAAAAGAAGTTACCTCAACGTTCATTATTGAATCAAGCTTTTCATTTGAATTGAAGCTCATTCGATTTGAATATGATAAATGTGTCTTTTCACAATTATCATCAACTTCTAAGTAAACTGTAAATAACGTATTTCCATTTATCGAACCAACTTTAAGATTATCTTTTAAAATAAAGGTTCTATATTTAACATTATAAAAAACGACATCGTATTGAATTTCTTGATCCGTTATTTTAACTTTAGCATACGGTCTATCATCAGCACAATATTTTATTTCATTTATTTCAACATTGGGTTTTGTCCAAATGATTACTCGATTAAAAACGACACTTCCCCAGGCTATCCAATAAATGATGAAAATAACAATTAAAACTGTTACAAATAAAATCCCTATTATCTTTACAATCTTTTTCATATTACTCCTCCCATCCAATTGGTGGATTATTTTCATCAAAAAATGTATTCTGTGACCTGTTATTTATTCGCCCACTTCTTTTATTCCACCTTATATTTCTGCTCATATCTTTCACATAATATCGAAAACCACTTTCAGATTCATGCAATTTGTCAACCACAGTAATACCTATTCGAGATGCTGCACTCACCTTAATAATTTTACCATGAGCCTTAACCCCATCATATTTCTTATCATACTCTTCTCCAGGATTAAGTGTTTCCCATTCTCCATTCTCTGGTTTCACTTTAATTGGCTCACTAGACTCATTTCTTATCACTCCCTTTTTGACAAGAACATTACCTCGATTAACATTTAAGTCTCCTTCAGAATCTGTACCATATTCATCCGGCTCACCACGTAAAACTACTACGTGCTCTTCCTCTCCATCCGGATCTGGCGGCGGGCCAGACAATCTTCCGCCAGAGTTTTGTGAGCCAGAACCACCTCCACTGCCACATCCGGGACCTGTGGAACCACCATTTCCGCCACCGCCACCGGTGGGTCCTGGACCAAAATCAATGAAAACATAGATAAAATCAATATCAATGAGCGTTCCTCCTCCTTCTCCAAAACGAGGATATGATTTTTGAGAAGTTCCGGTTTTTATCCTCCAGTGCTTCACATACCCACCACTCGGGTCAATTAAATTTACAGGGTTGTTACCCATGCCGGTATAGGCTGAGTAAAACTGCCCGTAAGGGTCGGGAGAAAGGAAACGACCGATGAGCCGTTGGTTAAAAGCTTTATATGTTGTCGTGGCTGTATGCACAGGGCTAAGTTAAATAATTATTTTTAGAAAAACGAGCGTGAGAACGTGAGAGCTTGCGAGCGGGCGGGAATTGCGTGGTTGCCTAGTGGCGATGACGCGTGGATGCGGAATAAATCATTGCCAGGATACTACACTATGCTCAAACCTCACACTCAAATCTGTTTTTCCATCAACTCGTTTGAGGTATTACCTGTTTAAAACATTACCATACTAACTTCCTGCCGATAATAAAAGGCTATTTCTTCTCAATTAACCTTTGATTGAGAAATTTAAATAAGGTTGAGAATTCTGATTCATTCAACATTGTCTTATCTATTACTATTGATGACAGATTTTTTTCATTAATAATCAAGAACAAATAATTATGATATAATTTATAATGTGTAAATAAACGCCATTGGATTTTTTGAGATAATAAAGAATCTTCATAAGTAACCATTTCATTAGTAATGGTGATATGTATTTCAGCGTCCTGTGCTTTTAAATACTCTGCGTATTTCCTCGTCTTTTCAAAAAAAATCTTTTTGTAACGTTGATTCTGATAAAAATACATTCCTGCTAATAATACGAATGCAATACCAAAA
Organism: Bacteroidales bacterium; assembly: GCA_027858835.1. Taxonomy (GTDB): domain Bacteria; phylum Bacteroidota; class Bacteroidia; order Bacteroidales; family ML635J-15; genus JAQIBY01. The sequence continues at coordinate 2,633 of JAQIBY010000077.1, forward strand.
GAGGGTAGAATATTCGTATTATGGAACAAAATCTGAGTACCACTCACACCTACAATTACTAAGACAATCCCTAATAAAAGTTGAAACAATATTATTGCAATTATTTTTTCATTGAATAGTTTCCATTTTAATGCATTTTCAACGAGCACACTCTTTGAAGGATTTTGATTTGTAATTTTGATCTCCATAATAAATGTATATTTTAAAACACAGAATAAGCCAATAATAATAATCTACCATTCAAACCAAACAATATCGGGATTCAAAACTTTAGAGTTTTTATTAATTTCATAATTATTTATTCCATAGTAGGCAATAATGAAAAAATCCGCTTCATATTTAAGAAATATTACAGTACACAAATGAGGTGTCTTAAAGGACATATATGCTTCACAAAAACCTTCCTTATTCAATATAAGAAAATCTGAAAACTCACTAAAAACCGCTAAATAATTATCATCAGATGCAACTGCAATTGGAGTTTGGCTAATGTGACAAAAAGGGAGATTTACTTCAGTAGGCTTCTTCGTCATTATGGTGATTGAAAGATTTTCTTGATCAAAATGACCTGTTTTTTTTGATAAAGAAAATTTTGGGTTAGTCCCGTAATAATCATCAAAATATGTTTGATAAAAGCTATAATTAACATTATCCGAAATTATTGGTATCTCTTCAAATTCATTAAATTTCCACACCCAAGTTCGAATTGAATCTCCAATATCGTATATAAAAATATCATTCTTAAAATTGCCAAATGCATATCGAGCAGTTGATTCATTTTTAAAAAGAAAACTATACTTATTTTTTACTTTCAATTTTGGATAAAAAAAGTTGGGGGTTTGAAATAACCACAATGCAAGTAAGACAATAGATATTGTGCTAAAAATTATTATGTATGTTGTTTGTTTTTTCATCGTAATTAAATGTTAAAATGCTGGAGCAAGTATAAATACGGGTGCTATTGGAGGAAATAAAATTGAAACGCCAATTGAAACTGCTACTAATGCTGCTGCACCAGTATTTGGTCTAGCTTTTATTGTTATGGAAGTGTTTCTAGAGATAGGTATATTCTGAATAGCATAACCTTGTGCATTTACGCCATATGAGACGGGACTTAATGGAGCTTTAATTGTAAATGAGGTTCGTGTATAGGTAAGGTTTGCTACTTCTACTGGAAGATAGTTTGTATTCCCAACATATTGTCCATTAACAAAGTTTTGTTGTATCCTACCATTTCCCAATTGCTTTTCTATAATATTTGCAGTAATTTCTAAATCAATTAAGAAATCGGTATCTACTATTTTTTCTTCAAACACATAGCTTTGTGAAGTTCTGTCTTTCCAGCTTAAATGATCATCATCCCTTATTTCAAAATCTGGTGGTAAGTTTTCTTGTATTATCTCATTTTCTGTCAATGGTATTACCGGAACTACATTCTTCGTATTGTCCTGTGGCATCGTTCCATACGCATCTAGCACAATCTCTCTTGGTGTGCCAATACCCCATACATGCAAAGGCGAGCTATATTCATTTGTTGAGCCTGAATTGTTTGTTGGCCGTGAACCCGAGGATGAGGAGACAGATATACTCCCAAGTGCAGTGCTACTACCGCCTTCCGAAATTGGAGAAAAATAGCGCATTATCCATGATGATTCCCAAAAATTGGGTGAATGAACCGCGGTGCTCCTATTAATAAAATATTTATCCACAAAAAACCTACTAACCACTTTAACTTATATTAAATTAACGCAAAACATCAATAATTCATTTATTCTAACAACTTGTTTTTCATCAAATAATTTAAATAATAACAACAACCTGCTCTATCTAAGTAAGATTGCTGATTTAACAAATAAATTCGTTGGTTATCTGAATTATAATATGATACTTTAATTTTTTCTTCATAGTCATTTAGTGATACAATTTTATTTTTATATCTTAAAATATAATAGCGATGTACAATATCTCCATGCATATTCACGAATCCTACTTTGATTAGATGATTTAATGATTTCAATTTAATCTCTATATCACCATTAGGAGATAATGGACAGATATCAGGTGCATTTTTATTGTATTTCACAGAGCTTATTAGCATAAAATCATTATTTATGATATTTTTATCTCCATAATAATTAATACTTAACAAGGTAATTGAATCTTGTTCTGACTTAATGCCAATAACTCTAGAAAGCGCACTTGAATAATTACATGTACTATCCACTCTAAAACTCTTTGGTCCTTTTATTACTAAATAATAATTGTCTGAAAAAAGTCCTCCTTCACGATTATAAATAACTATATTGTGTATGCTATTAATACTATCCACGACCCCTGCATATTCAACCCAAAATGGGATTTGATCACCTTTCGCATTATATAAAAACAAAGTTGCAGACTCAGATATATTTGATGGTTTCTTAATAGATTTCTCTTGTGAAGAAGAATATCCTGAATTGAGGTTTTCTTTTTCAGAATTTTGCGAACAAGAATTGAACACAAAGCAAAATATATAAATTATTAATAAAATGTAATGTCTTTTCATATTTATTTCATCTTAGAAAAAATGAATTATTTACGTTTTGTTGACCAGTAAAAACATGAGCAGGGAAAACAGGCTGAAATAGTGCTCCAGCTCTAACTACATCTCTTGCAAATTTTGCACAATATTGTGGTAAAGGACATCCGAATTTCATATAACCCTTGCTCTCTCTTTTAGTTGCAAAACCCTTCATTCTATTGTAATTTAATCCTTTCACTAAACCAGCAGTCATTTTTCCGTAACCTGAAAATATTTGCTTATTCTTTAAAGCATCCAATATTTCATCAACATTTGAAATAGTACCATTTTCAACAACTGCACTTGGCAACCATAGACTAGAAACAGTCGCAGAAGATCGTACGATTCCATAACCATCAGGTCTTTCACCTAACTCTGCAGTCCTATCATTGTACCTCCCAAAATCAAAATACCTTGTATCTCCAGTATCTGCATTTACAATTATTACACCTGCATGCCCAACTTCTAATTCTCCATCATTATCAGTATCAACAATTTGACCTAATGGTGTAACATCTGCAGTCTTTTCAGGAAATGCAATCATTATTGCGAAATCATCACCTGTTGGATATTTTAAATATATAGTATTTATTGCATTCGGCACAATCTCTTTGCCAGGGTTACTTGTGACTATTAATGTTCCTGAAATTACAGATGTTGTACTTGAACTACCAGATTGCGTTCCTCGGTTCGAGCCTGGTGCAATGGAAATGCTACCATCATTTGGCCCCCCTTCTCCACTATTGCTGGATTGGCTGCCATCAATTGGATAGGGAGAAAGGAAACGACCGAGGCGCTGTTGGCTGAAAGCTTTATATGTTATTGTGGCTGTATGCACAGGACTAAGTTAATCAATAAATCTGAAATTGGAAAAGGTCTGGCGGTCTCGCTTTCAAAAATGTTTTCTTGCTTTTGAAGGATTAACCTTCTGTCATGCTACTTAAGAACACTTCACGATTATTTTCTATAATTAAGGACTTAACATTAAAAAGATACTGTTCTTCAGGATATTGCTTTATTAAATTGTCAATATACAACAAAGCAGTATCTTGACCATCTGCAAGTAAAATTGCAAAAGTCTTAGCCCCCAATAAATTGATATCTTCTTTATTTCTAGAAATCTCTTCATTATACAAGTCAATTGCTTTGCCATAAGACTGAGCGGCACTATCAACAACACCATGCACTTCATAAATAGCTCCTTTATTCATGTATAATTCAGGGAAATCACCACAGTATTGTATCATTTGATTTATTGTAGTAATTGCATCTTCATATCTTCCCAACTTAAACAAGGCCTTAAGCTTGTTACCATATGCAAAATCATTGTAGCGATTTTTTCTTATAGCAACATCTATTATTTCTAAGCATTTTTCAAGTACTTCTACTTCTATTTCTGTATTAGGGTCGTATTCAACTAATATTTGACTAGTGTATGTTACCAGCCTTTGAGCACTAGCTTTTTCTAAATCTTTTTGGGTTATTGCCAATATGTTTTCAGCATCTGTATTTGAAAAATCAAACGATTTCTGATTACATGATATTAAAGTTAAAACTACTAATAGAATATAGGCACATTTCATAATATTATGGTTTAAAAGTGTTCTCATATAATTTTGTCATACTATTACCTTTGAAGAATTCATACTTTAAACTACCAACATAAACTTTTACTTTAACAACACCTGTCTCTGGAAGTTGAATTCTTGCAAATCCTAGATGCTGATAATTTGAACTATGAAGTATACCTTGATCCTGAAAGAATCTAATATTTTCCACCTTAACATATTGGAAACTATAAGGGTCTCCATTTTGTGAAGAAGAAATATTTGCAGTAAATCTAGGATATACACCTGCATTAATTGGCAATACCATTATCTCTAAGGATGCATACCAATTATCTCCTTCCGAATATATTTTCATTGTTCCTAATACGTCAGCAGAAGCATTAAAGCCATAGCCTTCGAACGGGCTCCATTTAGATCTATCATCTGAATTTTCTATTATGACTGAAAAGCTTTCGTATGAAACAGGTTGATTATTTCGTTTTTCTAAAAAATCTTTTATTAACTTATAGTTCGTTGGATCTTTTACAAGATTTTCTCCGGATGTAATTAACGCATTCGGCACAATCTCTTTGCCAGGGTTAATTGTGACAATTGTTGTTCCTGAAATTACAGATGTTGTACTTGAACTACCAGATTGCGTTCCTCGGTTCGAGCCTGGTGCAATGGAAATGCTACTACCACTTGGTCCTTCTTCTCCACTATTACTAGGTTGGCTGCCACCAATTGGGTAGGGAGAAAGGAAACGCCCGAGGCGGTTTTGGCTGTATGCTTTATATGTTGTGGTGCTTGTAATCACAGGACTAAAATAAGCAATAATTTTCAGAAAAACGAGCGGGCGAACGTGAGAGCTTGCGAGCGGGCGGAAAAGCGTAGTTGCAATAATAAATCGGTGTCAGCGGTTTTCTCTGTACTATTAAAGAGTGAACTAGATGCGTAGGAAGAAAAACTGGCACTTTATCTTTGCTATTTTTTGACACTTTTAGATTGCTTTTTAAAACAACCTTTTGTCACGATATTTGAGTGCCATCCTCAGGGCTGGCAAGCTTTCGCATCAAATATCCCGCCAAAAGCCCTAGTATATTCTGCATTTGTACCCCGGGATTTCATTTGATGCTGGCGCATCTGTATTTCATCCCGCGTTACAAATATGCGACCGCCTACGGGGTCGGCAGTTCTGAGAATAAGTACAGAGTTACCTGACTACCGGCGAAAGTTCGGGACTTTACGCTTATCAGCGTTTCAGCTTTCTAACTTTTTTCTTTTAACTGTGCTTTGCTCCTCCAATTTTTTTGAAGCATAAACTCCCCATTTTCTCAATTTTAGCCGTTTTCAAAGCCCTAAAATAAGTAAAGAGGATTATATGACCATCTCTACTTTGACAATTTTAGTTTAAACTATTGCTGATTTCCAGCAAATTAGATACTGAAATTTACTCTAATAAGTTTTTTGAAGCATTACACAAAATTGCAACTAATACCATGGTTTGCCAACATAATCGTGTACGCTATCGCTATCAAAATTAACTATTTTTAAAGTATCTCCTTTCTCTGAAAAATGTATCCAATTACCAACTTTTATACCTTTATTATTTAGTCCTTCATGGCGTTTATTGCCATTTTCATAATAAAATATTTCTTTTCCTTCAACGTAACCATCTTTCCAAACAGTTAATTGTTCAATATTGCCATTTTCGTAATAATATTTTGAAATACCATGTTGTTTATCCAGTTTTGTTTCTGTATAGCTTTCAATATTTCCATTTGGAAAATATGTTATCCAAAGGCTATCAACTTTCCCTTTATTGAAATATACTAACCTGGATGTATCTCCATTGGGATAAAAATCAATGACTTTAATTAATTTACCTCTTTCATAAAAACTTTTCGTTTCAACATTTCCGTTATTATAATAATCTATTTTTATACCATTTTTGCAACTAACGACAATAGTTAATAAAAAAAGTAAACATGAGATTTTAATCAATAATTTGTTCTGTTTCATATGTTTTTGTGTTAATATCATTTGTTGCTTTTCCATCTTTATAATATGTAGTAGTTTCTTTTACGTTTAACGTGCGATAATTTTCAGTAAAATACCTAAAAGAAAACACGTCCTTTCAGGTTGAGATGTCAGAATTCATCAAAAAAATGTAATAATTAGCTTTTCCGGGATAACTCAGCAAAGCAATATCAACACATTCGATTGCTATGTGTTTTTATAACTGATTAATAACTGCCAAAAAATTTACGAAGAAACCATTCAATACTAATCCAACTAAGTATTAAGAAAAATATCCACTTAAGATTAAGCAATGATGCTCGGTTTTCTTTTGCAAATACACGGGACTTACTGATATCTTCAGACAGGATTTTTTCAGAGAAAGCATCCAAATCGTTGGGGTAAATCATTTCACCCTTAGTGCGATTCGCAATCATAGACAACAATTGGTGATCTGCACGGGTTTTTAATCCTTCAAGCGAGATATCACGAATAATAAAGCTTCCCGTTTCGCTGAAATTATTGCCTTGCAAACTTGTCTCAGCGGTCCATGAATATTCGCCGGAAGCAAGATTTCCTAAATTTAAGCGGTATGCATTCATGCCCCGATTCATTGTGTATTCAAGCTTCTGCCCTAGCGAGTCTTCAATTGACAAGCGCACTTCAGGATTATTCACTAATTCCCATGCTTCATTATAAAGCTCAGCCTGAAAAACAATGGCTTCGTTATTTGTGAATATTTGCCCGACATTAACAGCAAATTGTTGTCCACTGCTTTTGGTGATAAGGTATTGTATGCTCTTATTTATGAATTCGTCAAATGCATTATGGTTTCCATTGTATCTGAAATCTGAAATACGCCATCTCCAAATACCACTACCAGTGAGCACTGCAAATTTATTATTATCGTACTGCATAAATGTGAGCAGTGGATTATCAGTTTCAACCCCGGAAATACGCTGATTAAAAGCAATATCGAAAGCATCCTGTAATTGAACGCTTGCAAACGGAACACTTAATGGAGGCATTCTATCAAGGACATCAATCAGATTTTGTGGAATATCAAATAAATCAAATTGTTGGTTTAAAACGGCTTGTGCATTATCAAAACTACTCCCGCGTAATCGCACCTGAATTGGTAAGCCAAGTTGATTAAAAGCTTGAATATCTGAATTTTGACCAAGAATAAACATGACCGGTATTTTTCTTCGATTCATGTCTGTAATAAAATTTGAAATTGGGAATTGAGCAGCCGGCAAATCATGCAAAACTACAATATCTACATCAGTAAGATCAAGAGGCAGCTCATTTGCCATGTGCAAGCGGACAGAAAAGTTCAAATTTTGCTCTAAAGCCCGTCGAAATGCAGCTAAGTCAGGATGTGGAGCTCTGCCAAGCAACAATACTTCTTGTTGATTGTCGATGACATTAATTAACATGATTTCTTGATTGTTTTTTAGCGATATTTCCTGATTAAGTGCAACAATTTCAATCTCATAGACCTGCAAGCCTAATTGACTGGCTTCAATTTCAAAATCAACATGTCCACGGTCTGAATTCTGTGTAATTTCTACTGTTTTATTCGCAATGACATTATTGTCTTTTTTGATTTGGATTTCCAGACTTTCATCCTCTGCATCATAAGCTTCGTAATAAACGCGCACAGGAAAGCTGTTTTTGTAAAATGCAAGTTGATTGTAATTCAAATCCGCAATTAATGCATCTTTCTGTTGCAATGTATCACCAAGCGCAAGTGAGAAAACCGGAATTGGTAGTCCGGATAATTGGTTCAATGGATTTATTCCCTGATTATACAATCCATCGCTGGCCAGTAAAACTCCACCGAGCGATTCACGACTATAGCGCAACTCAATAGCATCCGAAAGACGGGACATATTCGTCAATTTATCGCTAAAATTGATATCAGAAGCCTCACGAACGGAATCTCCGAAAGACAATGTTTTCACATCAAATTTTTCAGATATTTTTATTGCAAATGATTCCATATCCTCATGATATTCTCCTTGATAGTACAAAGAGTCCTGATTTAGTGGAATCGAAGCAGAATTGTCCTGAAGGATAACAAATATGGGTTTTTGAGTTTCTGAGTTTGTGAATTTCACTTCCGGTCCGAGCAGCAAAAAAATGATTGCAAAAATAAATAAAGCTCGCAAGCCGAACAAGAGGCGAACCATGCCCTTTTTTAACTCACTAAGCTTGTCATCACGATAATATAATAATGTGCTAAGCCCGATTGCAAGTGCCAGACCCGCAACTAACCACCAAGGTGAATATGTGAAAATTAAACTCAAATTATTTTAGGTTAACATTGCTCCGCAAACGTGAATTGTTTGTCCGGAAACAAAAGTGGACATATCAGAACCCAAAAATACTGCAACATCAGCAACTTCTTCAGGCTTTCCAGCTCGTTTTAATGGAATTTGCTCGTACCATCCTTTTTTCACATCTTCAGGAAGAACAGCTGTCATCTCTGTCTCAATAAATCCGGGAGCGATTGCGTTTGCACGGATGTTTCGTGAGCCAAGTTCCTGAGCAACTGATTTAGTAAAACCTATAATTCCGGCTTTTGAAGCAGCATAATTGGCTTGTCCAGCATTTCCCTGAACACCAACCACAGAGCTCAGATTAATAATTGAGCCTTGACGTTGTTTCATCATTTGACGCATGAAAACTTTTGTCATATTAAACACAGATTTCAGGTTGATATTCATAATAATATCCCACTGATCTTCTGTCATTCTCATTAATAGGTTGTCACGGGTAATTCCGGCGTTATTTACCAATATATCCAACTGACCAAAATCGTTAATAATTTCATCAGCTAAAGCTTGTGCGGCCTCAAAATTTGCAGCATCGCTTACATAGCCTTTAACCTTTGTGCCATAAGCTTTTAGTTCAGCTTCAGTGGCTTTAAAACTATCATCTGCTTTAATATCGGTGAATGCAACATCTGCACCCTCCTGAACGTATTTTAGCGCAATGGCTTTCCCAATTCCACGGGCTGCTCCGGTAATCAGAGCGACTTTTCCTTTGAGTAATTCCATAATTTTTACTTTTAATTTTGCGTAAAGATAAGGCTAAATATGCATTTTTAAAGCCTACTCATGATTTTTTTCAGGTTTCGGGTTTTAGTTCCTCTCAACAAGTCAATAAATGTGATATTTATATCCTTAGTATTAAGCTTTTTTGTTTTATTTTCATTCACTGTTTTACCGGACAACAGTGAATTTCATTAGTGAATTTTGTCACAATTCATCTAAATTATTTATCTTCGCAAAAAACGCAGATGCATATAACAATTGTTTACGAAGGGAAAATTCCGGTTAAAATATACGGAGGCACAGGTCGGGATATTTGGTATTTAGGGGAGGAACTTACTAAACGTGGGCATAAAGTAACATATCTCGTTGCAGAAGGCTCTATATCACCATTTGCAGATGTTAATTTTTTGGATAAATCTCGGGACATTAATGCGCAAATCCCTGCCGGAACAGACATTGTAAACATTCATTATCCGCCCAAGCAGCCTATTAATAAGCCACACATGGTTTCCATCCACGGAAACACCAACAATCCTGAAATTATTTTTCCAATAAACACGCATTTTGTTTCAAAAAACCATGCTGAACGCTTTGGTTCTGAGGCATTTATTTATAACGGAATGAATTGGGATGATTATCCGAAACCAAATTTAAATATGCCACGAAAAGGTTTCCATTTTCTGGGAAATGCTGCATGGAAAGTGAAAAACCTGAAAGCGGCCATGAAAATTGCTCGCAGAAATAAAACAAGTTTAGATGTGCTCGGTGGTTATCGGTTTAATTTCAAAATGGGTATGCGTTTTACATTCGACCCGAAAATTCGATTTCATGGTATGGTCGGAAACGATGTAAAAGCTGCTGCTATTCAACAGTCTAACGGATTAATTTTTCCGGTTCTGTGGAATGAGCCAATGGGCTTAGCCATTATTGAGAGCTTATTTTACGGATCGCCGGTATTTGGTACGCCGTATGGAGCCTTGCCTGAGTTAGTTACTGAAAGTGTAGGATTTTTATCAAATAGTCTTACTGAACTTGTTGATGCAACAGCGATAGCAGGTGAATACAACAATAAAATTTGTCATGAATATGCACTTGAACGCTTTAATGCAAAACGCATGTGTGATAAATACCTGGAGTATTTTGAGATGATCTTAAACGGAAAGAAACTCAATGAAAAAGCTCCACAATTAATTGAAAAACAGGAAAGTAAATATCTGCCATTTGAATATTAATGATGAATTAAAATCAATTAGCATGAAAAAAATAGCAAATCGATTATCTTCAGAGAATGAATCAAATTGTTTTGGCTGCTCAACACGAAATCCCAAAGGTCTGAGAATGGAGTTTTTTGAGGACGGTGATGAAGTTGTATGCTTTTGGGATCCGGAATGGTATTACGATGGCTGGAATGGCATGTTGCATGGGGGCGTAAGTGCCAGTCTTTTAGATGAATTGGGAGAATGGCTTGTGTTTTCAAAACTTGATACAGCAGGTGTAACAACAGATTTGAATGTGAAATATAAAAAACCCGTACCCACCACTGATGGAAAGATTGAAATTAGAGGAAAAATTACTCGTCAAATTAAGAATCTGGTGATAGTTGAAGCATGGATACTGAATGGGAATAATACACGCTGTGTTGAAGCAAGTATTCGCTATTACACGTATCCAAAATCGGTTGCAGAAGAGAAGTTTAACTTTAAGGCATAGAATTCAACAATCACAACTACAGGCTCTTATCTTCTACCAATTTTTATAATGTTCAGCAGAAATACGTGAAAGCACCTAGGTTTTTATCCTTAATTTTAATTGTAACGATTTCCGTAAAAATACAGATATCAGATCCAATCAAAACAGCGAATTTTGTAAAAAAGGAAAGGAAATAAAGCGATGATATCAGTATTAATTGTTGACGATCATAAAATTTTGAGAGACGGGATATCTGCAATTTTCAAAACAGATAGCGATATTGAAATTGTTGGAGAATGTGAAGATGGCAGCGAAGTCTTAGGTTTTCTCAAAAGCAACAAAGTAGATGTTATTTTAATGGATATTATGATGCCAAAAATGAATGGCATTGATTGCACGAAGTTAGTGAAATCTGAATATCCGAAAATTAAGATTTTAGCAATGACTATGCACAATGAATCTAGCTACATTCATGCAATGCTTGAGGTTGGTGCCAATGGCTATATTTTGAAAAACACCTCAGGTGATGAAATGCACAAAGCAATATTGAGGGTTTTTGAAGGCAAGCCATATTTTGCAAGTGAGGTAACTGATGTGATTATGAATTCATATTTACAGCCAACAAAAAGCAAAGAAAATAAAAATAAAATTACGATGGACGTTGACTTAACGAAGCGTGAGCTTGATATCCTTAAATTAATTACTGAAGAATACACGAATAAAGAGATTGGGGAACAGCTCAATATTAGCAGCAGAACCGTAGATACGCATAGAAGAAATTTATTGAGAAAAATCGGTGCGAAAAACTCCATTGGGCTAATCCGCTTTGCTTATAATTCAGGATTGATTGATTGATGCTGGCTGTGATTGGGGATTGTTAATTGCTAATTGTTGATTGCTGATTGTTGATTGCTGATTGTTGCCCTTCGACTTTGCTCAGGGTAAAATTGTTGATTGTTGATTGAAGCTCGCAGGCTCGCTGTGATTGGGAAAACACTAACAACTTTCATTTAAATTAATTGAGGCAGTTAGAGCAAAACCCTCACCTGGTGCCGTTTCAAAACGAGAATGTGCTTGGATCATATTTAGTCGGTTAGTAATGCTTTTTAATCCGATTCCGGAGTTTTCTTTATTTACTTTGTTAAAATCAAAACCATTTCCATCATCTTCATAAAACAGTTTGATTTTTTTTGATTCAGTAAAAAACAATTGTATTTCAATATTCTGGCAATCTGCATGTTTAATACTATTGTTAATCAACTCTTTAATAACTCTGAAAATTGTGATTTCAATATTTTGTTCCATGCGTTGAGTTAAATTTGAATCAAAGATTATTTTCGGGCTGGCAGATGATGAAATTTGATCTACAAACCCTTGTATTGCTTTGTTTACTCCAAAATCGATTAACACACTTGGAATTAAACTTCCTGACAGATTTCGAGAAGTTTGTACTGCAGTATCAATAAGGCTGCTGATTTTTTCTCGTAATACCTGATGTGATTTATCGGTTTCCTCATTTGCTCCCAATAAATCAACATAAAGCTTAATACCGGAAAGAACAGGTCCTAGCTCATCGTGTAAATCCCGTGCAAAGCGAATGCGTTCTCGTTCCTCTGTTTCAATAATGCTTTTCATTAATCGTGATTCAAATTGCTTACTTTCCGTGATATCAACAAAAAGCAACAGATTCGCTTTTTCCTCATTAAACATGCTTTTTATTGCTTTTACCATCACATTAATTTGTTTTCCATCTTTCGATGTAATAATGCTTTCAAAAACAGGATGAATCTCGTGTTTTTTTACTTTTTCTGACCAAGCATCAATTTTCTGAAGCCTTAGCTGCTGTTTTATTTCAAGCCATTTTCCACTATTTAACTCATGCAGATTGTAAGCTATTTTGTTTTCAAATGATTGATTAATAAAAAAGACTTTATCTTTAAAATAATACAAAATCGGATCAGGGATATGATTTACCGTATTGCGATATAATGCCTCATTTTCAACAAGTTGCTTTTGAACTTTCTTCATTTTATTCTTTAAACTAATTTGCTCGGAAACTCTCTGAACAACAGCAGGCAGAATATCATGAAAACTCTCGTCTTTAACGACAAAATCCAGTGCGCCCAATTTCATTAAATCAATTGCGATCTGAATATCAGAATGTCCTGTTACAATGATAAAAGGAGCATCATATTTCATGGCTTTCAAGACTTCAACTAGCTCCTTCCCGTTCATATCAGGCAAACTAAAATCAATTACAAGCAAATCCGGATTGATTTTTCGGTAATTATCAATTAATTGAGCAGCCATAGTATATCCATAGACATCATGTCCGGATTTTTCCAGCCGAAACGTGATTAATTTGTTCAATGATTTATTGTCTTCAACAAGTATTATTTTCATACAGCATGGCTTTAATAACTAAAATAGTTTAAATTAATTAAGCACTTTCCTCTTAAGGCTTAAGTATTAACAAGGAGTCAATTCAGCAAATATACTTAGACATTAAATTACGGCTTTTCCCCCTGTATATCGGCTTGTAAGCAGCGTAATTTAGTACTATCAATATTAACAAATTTAATCAATAAAAACGAAATGAAAAAATATATAATTATTCTCATCGTACTTGCTGAATTTATCGTTTTACAGATATCTGCTCAGGAGCCACAGGCCAGATTCTCAGTAGAGCAGTCCGGTAATTGTACTCCCGTTTCTGTTAGTTTTATTAATACATCACAAGGAGATTCATTAGAATATCACTGGAATTTAGGAAATGGAAACACATCCGAACTTGAAAACCCACAAGCGATTTATAATCATGCCGGAAATTATTCTGTTACACTAATCGTTTCAAACAGCCAAGGCATTGATAGTTTAATTATTGAAGATGCGGTTATGGTATATGCCAAGCCCGATATCAATTTAACAAAAATCGGCAATGAAGCCGGCTGTGTTCCTTTTCAGAGAAGCTTCGCAGTAGAATCTACTAATCAAGACAATGTAGAGTACCAATGGGACTTTGGGACAGGCACAATTTTTCAAGGCAATAGTGTAAATGTAAATTTTGAAAATAACGGAGAATATGATCTTCTTTTAACAGCAATTAACGAATATACTTGTGTTACAACAAAATATTATGAAACAGTTGCAGAGGCATATTCAAATCCCGTTTTTCAAATTAGTGCAAATATGCAAAGTTTTTGTCAGGAAAATCCTGAAGTGAATTTTTCATTACATACTGATGATATATTGGAAACACATGAATGGAGTTTCGGAGACAATACATTTAGTACAAATTTGAATCCATCACATATATATACTTCAGATGGCAGTTTTGATGTCTCCTGTACCGTTTCTAATCAGAATAATTGCAGTGCAAGTATCACAGAAGAGAGCATGATAGAAATTGCTCCTGTTGTTGCAGATTTTTTACCAGAAGACTCAGTCTTTTGCTCACGCACAATCCAATTCCAAAATCTATCAAAAGCATATCGACATGTGAGATGGGACTTTGGCGATGGCGCCACATCAAATCAGGTTAATCCACAACATGAGTTTTCAGAGCCTGGTATTTATACTGTTAACTTAAGAGTCTGGAATGATGACGGCTGTGAAGATGAAATCAACAAAGAAATAATTCTTGATTTTGTCATTGCAGATTTCACTATTTCTGACAATAGTTTCTGTGAGCTTCCTGCATTTATTCAATACACTTCACAATCTGAAAATGCTGTTTCATGGGAATACCATTTAGGCAACGGACAAATCTTCAACATGCAAAACCCGATTAATTATCTTACAGATTCAATTTTTCAGAACTCATTTGATATGTTCGCTAATTTAAACGACACGCTTATTGCAACAAGCCAGTATGGATGTGTAGATACTATAGTGAAACTTAATAATATCGAAGTAAATCAGCCTAGAGCGTATTTCACACCAAATGATTTGCCAGGAAACATTCGTTTTGCAAGAGGCTGTGTGCCATTTACTGTAAACTTTAACGAGGCCTCAGTATATAATAATTTAAATGATGAAATTGTATCATATCATTGGAATTTTGGGGATGGATCCTCATCGAATTTGCAAAACCCAAATCATACATGGAATCAAGTTGGAGAATATGAAGTGAAACTTACCGTAGAAACAGAAGGAGGTTGCTCCAACACCTTTAAAACAAATATTGAAGTAGGAAGTCCGCAAACCGCTGACTTTTCTTTAATGGTCGAAGACACAGTTTGTGCCAGTGAATATGTGCAATTAATAAATAATTCATCTGACAATACTTTAATTGATCAATGGATATGGAATTTCTCCGACGGAGGCGTAAGCATGTCTCCTAACCCATCTTATCACTTTGTCGACACTGGCTACATGGACATTTCCCTTGTGGTCGGATACAATGGTTGCATGAGCGAACCCACTGTTATGACAAATGCCCTTTATGTAAGTGGACCCGTTGCCGAATTTACTTATCAATATAATTGCGAAAACCCTTTAGTATATCATTTCTCAGGCGATGTAACGGAAGCTGATTACTGGTATTGGGATTTAGGTGATGGAACAACCGGCTATGAAAATGAAACGGAGTTTTCTTATGAATATGCAGAGTCAGGCAATTATCAAGTACAGATTATTAGTGAAAACTATGACAATGCTTGTCAATATAACTACAGAAGAACGTTAAAACCACGTGATTTAAAGGCTATTATATCTGTGGACACTATCTATGGATGTCCTGGCTTAACCGTTCATGCTGACGGAGAACAAAGCTTATTTACTATTCCGGCAGAACATGCGAATTCATGGGGAAAATATCATTGGATAATTGAAGATGCTAATATTGACACTGTATTGAATACTGGGTTAACACATCAGTTTAATACACCCGGAACACATGAAATAAAATTGATTGTAAAAGACAGAAACGGGTGTGTCGATACAGCAAGTCAAGTCATTCGTGTTTTTGGTGTAACAGGACAAATTCTTATCGACAATCAAATCGGATGCACTCCCCTCAGTGTTAATTATTCATCCAATATCATTAGCGATACAAGTATAGTCGCATGGCAATGGAATTTTGATGATGGACTGAGTTCCAACGAAGAAACACCCTCACATATTTATACAACAGGAGGCAACTTTAATCCTGAACTTTTGATAACAGATGCTTTAGGCTGTGAATCACTAATTGAATTGGACGATATTATAGTGTCAATACAGCCTTCATCTGATTTTTCAGTCTCAAAACGCGGTTTGTGCATTGGCGATGAGGTTACATTTGAAGCCGAACATCAGGAAAACAACTCAATATATCAGTGGACATTCGGAAATGGCGAAACCGCTCAGGAAAACCAAGCAGATGTTCAATATGTAAATGTCGGAGATTATGATGTTTCTCTGTTTGTTCAAGATAGTAATCAGTGTACAAATCAATTAACTAAGTCGGAATATATTTCAGTTGAAGATTATCCCATTGCAAATTTTATTGCCGACAGCCTGTCTTCAGTTTGCTATCCTTTTGAAGTTGGGTTCCTTGATAATAGCTCTGAGCACGTTACAAATTGGAACTGGAATTTTGGAAATAATGAGACGATTTCTGATATTGAAAACCCAACCTATACCTATGTGCAACCTGGGGTTTTTGATGTTTCTTTAATTGTTTCAACAGAAAATGGATGTTCGGATACATTAGTCAGAGAAGCATATATTGAAGTTGGTGGCCCCTCTGCTGATATCATTGCGCCTGACACAGCCTGCAAAGGAAATGTAATTAATCTCAGTTTGGACAATGAACTAAATATTTATTCAGCAACTTGGGATATGGGAAACGGACAATTCATAAACGGTATGGATGTTAGTTATTCCTATAATCAGGCAGGATCTTTTAATCCGGTAGTTTTATTGGAAAGTGATGCGAATGGTTCTTGCAGCAAAGCATTTGAATTTGAAATAGAAATTCCCTTGGTTAAAGCGATTTTTATAGAGAAATCGAGTGGACTATGCCTGGGCGAGCAAATGGAATTAAATAATCAGTCAATCGGAGCAAATTGTTATCAATGGAACTTTGGTGATGGTAATTTTAGCATCGAGACAGAACCTGTTCACATTTATACCGCTCCCGGAACATATGAAAATGAACTCATCGCTAAATTTGTCCTTGAGAATGGCTCTACATGTGCTGATACAAGCACAAACCAAGTGGAGGTTTTCCCAAAACCGGTAAGTAATTTTTCATACAATATTGAAAATCCGCAAGTCTGTACCCTACCAAAATCTGTTTCATTCAGAAATGAAAGTTTAGGGGCTGATACTTACCAATGGATATTTGAAAGCAACAGACCAACTCACGCTGTTTCAGATGTAGAAAACCCTGACTATTTGTATCATAACGCAGGTGATCATTTGGTGAAGTTGATTAGTACAAATCAGTACTCATGCAGCGATACTATAATAAAATCAGTGGAGATACTACCGATTGTTGAAGCAAATTTTGAAGCATCTGAAACCGTAGGATGCGAACCATTAAGCGTTAATTTCAATAATCTCACAAGTTATGATGAAAACTCAGACAGAATCGTCTCAACAAATTTCTTTATTAACGGAGAGCCGGTATCAAATGAAAATATTAGCCTGACACATGGAAATTATGATGTTACAATGATTACAGAAACAGCAAACGGATGTTTAGACAGCATGAATGTCGAAAACATGCTACTTGTTCATCAGGCTCCAAAAGCAAAGTTTTCAATGCAGGCAAACGACAATCTTAATCATCCTGAAGGATATGGAAAAGTTCAATTTCAAAACGAATCCAATGCCAATACATCAAGTTATGATATCCTGTGGAATTTTGGTGATGGCTACCAAAGCGAAGAAATAAATCCAACACATCGTTATAACGCTTATTCTGATTTTAGCGGCGAAGCATTTCAAGCAATATTGACAATTACTAACAAAAATGGATGCACTGACAGAAAGATTCAATCTGTAAGCATGGATTACTTCAACGGTTTGTTTGTTCCTAATGCCATTATGCCACAACAAGGTATCGGTGAACAACAATTATTCCTTCCCAAAGGGAAATCACTTAGCTCCTATCATCTGACAATTTATAATCGGAATGGAAAGTTAATATTTGAAAGCTCTGCACTGGATCCCATTGATGGAAGTCCTGTTGATGCTTGGAACGGAACAATTAATGGGCAATACGCCGATCAAGGGGTGTATGTTTGGCAAATTGAAGCAGAATTTACTGATGGAAGCACATGGTCTTACAAAACGAAATCCGGTAAATCGAAAAACACAGGGACATTTCTTGTGATACGTTAATTGACGTTTTAGTTTAAAAATTATTATTGTCCGATAAAAATGATATAATATATTTTGTAGCAACAAGATTTCTCACCGCTAGCCAGCGGTGAGAAATCTTTAAACTTTTATCGGACAACATTGTTTTAAAATGACTGAATATTCATATTTATCCGCTTCACAATAAACATGCATCCGTAAAAATACCTGTGTGTTTTTATATATCCCCTAAGTCTTGCTACTGATACGATTTTAGGTGTTTTACCTGTTTAAATTTCTGCTTTATCACCGTATCTTTAAGTAAACAAAACAGACTTACTATGAAAGCATTTATAATCACCATTCTATTAGCGATAGGCATCCAATTCGCAATGTCACAGGATTTGAATTTTTCACAGTTCTATCACAACAAAACCTTGATAAATCCGGCCTATACAGGTTTAAACAAAACCTTTAGTGCATCCGCCTTGCATCGTAATCAATGGATGGGAATTGGAGATGAAAATTTATTTCAATCAACAGCTGTTATATTGGATTATGGGCTATCGGAAAAAAGTTCAGGAAAATATGGCTCTGGCTTAGGCTTTGGACTTTTGTACAAACATAGTACCTCCGGGATATCTCAATATACCACAGACGCACTAAAAATTAACATTTCATCTGACGCTGCACGAATTGGTAAAGAAAAGCATGGTTTTATGGCACAAATGCCGGTGGGAATTAGCATTGGTTATATAAAAAACGGATATAATTGGCATTCATTAATATTCTCTGATCAGCTTGATCCAGTGTTAGGTGTGATTTCTTCAGGGAGTGGAATCCCGACTGACTTAATTAACCAATCAGAAAGCAGATTTCTGGAAATTGGTTTTGGAGGGATGTTTGGCCTGAAATTCCATAAAAACCAACAAAAAGCCACTTATGTAAATATTGGATATAGTTTTGACAAATTTATACCAATGAATCAAAATACATCAGAAGCTTATCAAATTCCAAATAAATGGAGTATCCATTCATTTTACCACCAACCGGTGCAAAAAAACATGATAAGTAGTGGAGTCATTTATCAGGCGCAGGGCGATTTGCAAAATTTTATCATGGGAGCTGCATTTGTCACAGCTTATGATTTCAGTTTTGGAGTATGGGTGAGAAACCAAGGTTATGGGTTTGATATTGGTAATTATTCAGATTTAATCTTCAACCTGACTTACCGTTACAATCAATTTCAATTTGGATATTCTTATGATATGGGAATTTCAAGTTTGAGCAATAAGAATTCAAAGGGAACACATGAAATAAGCGTAAAAATTCAGCTTTTTGATGACCAGAGACGGGTTGAGAAACGAATTCGCAATAATAGCACATGCTTTTTTCAAGGTCTGCGATAAGGAATTTGTATGACAATTTTACGTTATTTCACAACCTATAGTCGTTTCTAACCGTTAGCAACGGCTATTGCCTGACTTGGCAATGCCCACAGCCTTTATACGAAATCACTCATCACTTCTTGAAACACTTACTCAAAATCTTTAACAGTTCATTTTTGTTTATGGGTTTTGGAATGTAATTATCAAATCCTAACTGGATAAATTTCTCCTCATCGCCTTCAAGTGCAAAGGCTGTTTGTGCAATAATTTTGATATCAGGATACAAACTTTTAATGATTTTCATCGCCTCTATCCCATTCATTTCGGGCATTTGAATATCCATTAAGACAGCATCAATATCCGCATGATGCTTTTTCACAATTTCCACAGCCTCTTTACCATTTGAACCTTTCAGGATTTGCACATTTGTCTTTTTCAAAAGAATCTGCACAAAACTTAAAATATCTTTCCGATCATCAACAATCAATAATGTCAGATTATCCCATTTAAATTGTTCGCTTGTTTGTTGAGTTGCAGTTGTCCGATTATCTGATGCCGAGATAGTATTTTCCCCCTTCACTGGTAGTGTAAAATAAAAACATGAACCTGCTCCGGGGCTGGATTCAACCCAAAGCCTTCCTCCTAAATAATTAACCAACTCACGTGTAATACTCAGTCCCAAACCTTTGCTATCACTGCTTTTATTATTACCTACTTGCTGAAATTTATTGAAAATCTTCACTTGATCAGATAAGCTAATCCCGACTCCTGTATCTTTTACAAAAAACTCCAGCTCGTCAGCTTTTTTTTGCGTATATCCAAACTCAATTGAGCCTGAGTCTGTATATTTCACAGCATTTGAAAGTAAATTACTCATTATCTGTTGAAAGCGTTGCTCGTCAGTATATATCAAACAACTGTTATCAGGCAAATTTGTTATTAGTGATAATTCCAGATTTGACTTTCCGGCTTCATCCAATGTTTTGTTGTATATTGAACGAATTTGATAGAGCAATGAATTAATAGAAATCTGCTGTTTGAAAATTTTGAGCTTATTGTTCTCAATCTTAGCAATATCAATTATATCAGATATTAAGCGAAGTAATTGTTTCGCATTGGTATTAATGAGTTCAATAAATTCTTGTTTTTCATCTGGGCTTAGGTCTGTATCTTCAGCCAGTATTTTTGAAAAGCCAACAATGGAATTCATTGGATTTCGAATTTCATGACTCATATTTGCAAGGAAAGAAGATTTTAAATCATCACTCTTTTCTGCTTGCTCCTTTGCATGTCGTAATTCCTGCTCAACGATTTTTTCAGCTGTGGTGTCAATAGCAATCCCAACAATGACTTCATACCGACCATGAATTGAAACCGGCATTTGAAATAAATTGATGTACTTTTCCTCCCCTTTTATTATGTATTTTTCATCGATAAACTCTAAAGATAAGCCGGAATTCAAACATTGATTGTCTCTGTTTCTTATTAAATTTGCAAACGATTCCGGATGAATTTGCTCGTCAGTTTTTCCTAAAGCATCTTGCTTATTAATCTCAAAGAGTACTTCAGATGCATTGTTCCATAAAGTGTATTTCCTTGTAGTTGTATCTTTTGCAAAAACTGCAACAGGCAATTTTTCCATTAAAGTATCCAGCAATTTCTGGTTTTGATACAATTGCTCTTCCTGTGCTTTTTGAGAAGTAATGTCCTGAACCGAACCATGAATAAGTGGCAGATTCCTTGAATTATCAGAAAAATCCCGTTTTGAATGAACTTCAACCCATCGGATTTCATCATTAATTAAAAGCCTAAATTGCTCAACAATGTCACGTTTTCGCCCTGTTTGATCTTGAAATAAAAAACTCACCTTTGGCTTGTCATCCGGATGTATAAGTTCCAAAAATACATCACTGGATAATTTGTTTGGGACATTTAACGATGGGAAATATTTAAGAAAAGTGTTGAAACCACGCAATTCATCTGTCTCAATATCAAATTCCCAATACGATATTTTCCCTATATCCTGAGTTAATGCTAATTCGTTAACTTTCTGTTTTAGTTCAGATTGTGTGCGAATATAATCACTTATGTTTTCAACAAAAATCACCAGTTCATATTGATAATTCACGGGGTTTTTTATTCGCATTATCCGAACAGAAAAAGAAAGCACCTTCCCTGTTTCCAGCTTAACTTCACGTTGGAAATTCACTCTCTGATTTGGTGAGTTTTTAACATAAATTAAAAAGTTTGAGAAAACGCTAAACTCCTCTCCTAAGATTTTTTTACATAAATCACATTCCTGATAAATATCAAAACTTGTTTTGCCAAACATTTCCAACAATTCAACATTGGTAAAAATCACTTGCCCTTTTTCGTTCAGATGCATTATACCAACCGGGCTTGAGTTCATTATTCCGTATAAATAATCTCGTTCTTTAATTGCATTCTGAAACGCTTTATTAGCATCAGAAATTTTCTTAACTGCAGCAATAACTTTATTTTTCTGATAAGGAACCATGCGCGTTTCAAATTGCAAGGGTTTCCCATTTATATCTAAAAAATATGCATATACTTCAATTTTCTGTTTTGCAATTACTATATTCAACTTGTCATAAGTAAGCTTGGCAAGTGTTTTTGGCAATATCGCTTCAATTTTCGCTCCCGGAATTTTCTGTCCGGGTATAAACAAGTCAATTTCATTGTTTGCATGATAATCTTCAAACACACCATTTTCATCAATAACAAACAGCATATCCGGCAAGGCCATTAACAAACGGGGATCGGAAATATCTCTTAAACTAGTTTGCTCCTGCAAATCATCAGAGTTTATGCCTTCGGATTCAAAGAGCTCTTTCTCAAGATTTTTCACTTCTGCTCTTAATTTGTGGAGTTTTTCTATTTTTTCACTTTGCTTTTTCAAATCGATTGAATTTTAAATTGTGAATAAAAGTAATAAATTATTAAAAACATAAGAAGCTTGTTACTAAGAAATTCAGCATGTTGTGAATAAAAAAAGTGAGATTGTTAGTAAAAAGGTTTGTGAAAGAAAAAATAAAAGATTTAATTCGCATAAATTTAAAAAAGAGTGTTTATGAATAAATCTATTTTCCTTCCCGCAATTATTTTACTCAGTGCTGTTCTCGTTTTTTCTTGCTCTACGAGTGAAAAATCATCAAAAGATGAAAAGGTTGAATTAACGACCAAAGCTGACTCAGCATCTTGGATTATTGGTATTCAAATTGCCGATAACTTTAAAAAACAAAAACTTGCAGATAAACTAAATATGGAAATTATGTTTGCTGCAATGGAAGCTCAACTTGACAGTGAAAAACTCCTTTTTGATTTACAAGATGGAAACCGAATTGTTGGTGAATTCATGCAAGAAGCTGCTAAATCAGGAAATGCCGGCAAAATTACTGAGGGTGAAGCGTTTTTAAAAGAAAATGCAAAACGTGATGAAGTTACAGTAACAAACTCCGGCTTGCAATATGAAATTTTAACAGAAGGTAATGGGAAAATCCCAATAGCAGAAAATGTTGTAAAAACGCATTATCACGGAACATTACTTGACGGTACCGTTTTTGATTCATCCGTTGAACGCGGGAAGCCTGCAGAATTCCCTGTAAATGGCGTAATTAAAGGTTGGGTTGAAGCATTGCAAATGATGCCGGTTGGTTCAAAATGGAAATTGTATATTCCTTACGACCTCGCATACGGAGAGCGTGGCGCAGGTGGCGTTATTGGACCATATGAAACCTTAATTTTTGAAATTGAATTGATTGAAATCGTTAAATAAAAGTTCAAAACCTTAGTATGAAAAATAAAAGTCTGATTTCGATTAATGATTACTCTCCGGAGGATTATTATCGCATTTTGGAGCTCGCTGAAGCTTTCGAAAAAAATCCCAATCAAAACCTATTAGAGAAACATGTAATTGCTTCTCTTTTTTTTGAGCCATCCACAAGGACACGCTTGAGTTTTGAATCTGCAATATCCCGTTTGGGCGGTAGAATTGTTGGCTTTTCTGAAGCTTCCAGCACAAGTGTCTCCAAAGGGGAAAGCCTTGCAGATACAATTAAAACTGTTAGTCAGTATAGTGACCTTATTATTATGCGACATCCGATTGAAGGCAGTGCCCGCTATGCTAGCGAAGTTGCATCGGTTCCAATTATTAATGCAGGTGATGGTGCAAATCAACATCCTACTCAGTGTCTTTTGGATTTGTATTCTATCAAAAAAACACAAGGAACGCTTGAAAATCTTAATATTTTCCTCGTCGGAGATTTGAAATACGGGAGAACTGTACATTCCTTATTAATGGCGATGTCTAATTTTAATCCGACTTTCAATTTTATTTCTCCTGAGAACCTTAAAATGCCTGAAGAATACAAACATTTTCTCGATAAAAAAGGAATAAAATATTATGAGCATGAAGAGTTCACCGATATCATCAGTGAAGCAGATATTATGTATGTAACCCGCGTTCAAAAAGAGCGATTTTCTGACCCGATGGAATATGAAAAGGTGAAAAACGCTTATGTTTTAAAGCGTGAAATGCTGATAAATACGAAGCCTAATATGAAAATATTACACCCATTACCACGTGTGAATGAGATTGATACAAATGTAGATGAGGATCCACGTGCCTATTATTTCCAGCAAGCACTCAACGGGGTTTATACACGTATGGCAATCATGAGTTTAATTTTAGGAATCAAATAATTGAAATTATGGAAAAACGTAAAGAGCTTACTGTTTCTGCTATTGAGAATGGCACAGTAATCGACCACATCCCGGCAGATAGTTTATTTAAAGTGATTTCTACAATGCAGATTGAAACCATGGATACAACCATTACTATTGGTAATAATCTGGATAGCAATCGACTTGGCAAGAAAGGCATTGTTAAGATTTCAGATAAATATCCCTCAATTGAGGATATGAATAAAATTGCACTGATTGCGCCGACTGCACGAATAAATATCATTAAAGATTATAAAGTTTCAAATAAGCAAAAAGTTGAAATACCTGATAATATTGTCGGAATGTTTAAATGTATGAACCCAAAATGCATAACCAACAACGAAAAAATGAAAACAAAATTTGCAGTTGTTGAAAAAAATGGCAACTTGCAGTTGAAATGTCATTATTGCGAAAAGCATACTGACCAGGAACATTTTGAAACAATATAAGTATGAGACAATTACTTTTATGGATTACTGTCGGGCTGTTTTTGTCCGTTTCATTGCATGCACAAGACAAGGCAATGCACGAAGCCGTTGATGGCAACAATGCATTTTGTTTTGATTGGATGCGTGAATCGTATCAAAAAAATGAAAATCAAATGTTCAGCCCGCAGTCGATTTCCATTGCCTTATCAATGGCTTATGACGGTGCAAAATGGAGAACAAAGTGGGAAATGTCCAAAGTGATGCATTTTCAAAGGGATGACAATGAAAATCACGATGGATGGATAGAATACATAAACTATTTTGAGCAAATAAAAACCCCATTGTTTTATTCTGCCAATGCAGCATGGATTCAAAAAGAGTTTCAATTTTTGCCGGAATATATTAAAGCCATTGAAGCTTATAAAGCAAAAGTAAAAGCAGTGGATTTTAGAAATACTTTGAGTCGAGAGGATGCCCGTAAACAAATGAATGCATGGGTTGAAAACAAAACACAACGTAAAATCAGACAGTTGATTCGCAAAGGAGATGTTGATGATCAAACAAGATTAGTTCTCATCAATGCAATTTATTTTAATGCGAAATGGCAAAAGGAATTTCCAGAGAAAATGACCAGTAGGCGCCTTTTTAATGGGGATAAAAACAATATATGCGAATTCATGCACAATGAAGGGGAATATGCTTGGATGCAAAGCGAGCGCTATTCTGCCATCGAATTACCATATCAATCTGAATTATCCAGTATGTATGTGATATTACCAAACTCAGATACTGACATATCAAGTTTACTCGAGGAATTCGACGGAGTCGCTTTTGATGAAATGTGCAGTAGCCTGAAAAAAGAAAAGCTGCGAATTGGTATTCCTAAATTTAGTTTATCATCACGTACCCAAATGAAAAAACAACTCATGAAAATGGGTATGATACGAGCGTTTACTGAAGATGCGAATTTCAAAGGCATGAACGGCAAGCGGAATTTAATGATTGACGAAGTAATTCACCAAGCGGTTATTGAAGTTAATGAAGCCGGCACAGAAGCAAGTGCTGCAACCGCTGTTGTAGTCAGAGAAAAGCAACACAAACTTGTCCCCGAATTTATAGCAGATCGCCCGTTCATTTTTGTGATTAAAGAAAATAAATTAGGGAGCATATTGTTTGCCGGTGTATTAGAAAATCCATTAAATTTGTCAAAATGAAAGCATTTCGAAATTTAATATTGTTTGTATTAGCAGTTTGCTTATTTAGTAGCGCAGCAAATGCACAGTTTGGATATAAAAATGAACATGAAACCATTGACGGAGTTGAGATTTCTTACAAATGGTCTCAATCAAAATGGTGGAAGAAATCATCGCCTAAGCAATTGCGATTTAAAATGAAAAACACCAATGATTATAAAGTAAACGTAAAATTTGAGTTGGTTTATTTACTGGACCATGTGGTGAAATTTAAAAGTGGTGCATTGGAAGCAGAAATTAAGGCAGGGAAAGCCCTTTCCGGGAAATTAAACGGGTTTTATTTTGAAAGCCCTGCGATTTCAAATAAACAGCTTGAATCAGAGCAATTTGATTGGGAATTCTTATTTTTTGAAGTAATTCCGTTAAAGGAAAATGGATAAATTATTAACTAAAAACAGATATATTATGAAAAGAACAATTTTTGGATTAATTACAATGGTGGCATTTTTTGCATTCAGTTGTCAAAATGCAGAGACTAACACTGATGAAGAAAATCAGGAAAAAACGGAACAAACCGAAGATGCAGATGCAGATGCAGAAGCAAAAGCAGGATGTTGCGAAGAAAAGGTTACAAATTGTGACGGAACTAAAACCGTAGATGATGTATTGGCTAATTTTGAGGAAATGCTTGACGAAGAAGTTACTGTTTGTGGTAAAGCAACTCACGTATGTGCTCACGGTGGACAACGTTTGTTTTTAACTGCTGAAAACAGTGATGATGTAATGATTGTAACCACTGAGGATGTTTTCTCAGAAGACTTGATTGGCAAAAAACTAATTGTTACCGGTAAAATTGTAATCGGCGAAGTTGAGCACAATCACGACGACATTGCAGAAGAAGATCATATTAAAGATGAGCAACATGAGAATGCGCTTGAAAAAACGTTTACTCTAGCAGCTAACTCATGTAAAACTTGTGCTTGTCCAGGCACAGAAAAAGAAGGAGAAGAAAAAGCTCCATGTGATAATAAGGAATAAAGCATTTATAGAGGTCGTTATTTAGCTACATATAATTTGAGCATGTGTTACATTTTTTGTAAAGACCATTCGTTCTATTAAATTATTGAAAATTGTATCCTTATTCTGAGAACGATTAATTCGA
>JAQIBY010000088.1 GCA_027858835.1 Bacteroidales bacterium
GCAATCTTCATCCGTTTTGAAGTGTTCAGCAAACTCTATAAGGTTTTGACCTTTGAATATTTCCATATTTTCTTTTATTTACAATGCCTCAAAGATATGAAATTAAATGATGACCTCAAAGCATTTATATTATAATCAGAAAAGGCGAACCTTCCGGGTTCGCCTTTTCTGATTAAATAATGTCATGTTAATCAAACTCTCTTATATAAGCTTCAATTTGTAAAACAGCTAATTCCACGTCATTTTGCAATTGATTTAAACGGGGTTCAAAATCTGGAATTTCAGAACCATTATATGTAACTGTTTCAATTTCATTAAATGCTTCTCGAATTGACTCCATTCCCATAATTGCAACTGAAGATTTGGCTCTGTGAGCGATTTCACTCACTCCGACCCAATCTTTGCTTTGAGAACGTGCTAGCATTAAAGAAAAATATTCCTGATATTTTTCTTTAAATACCAGGAACATTTCTTTCATAAGTTCAGGATCGTATCCTGTCCTTTTATTCAACAAATTGACTTCAAACTTTTTTGCCATAGCTTAACGACGGCGTACTAAACGTCTGTTAACAAAAGTTGATAGGAATCTCTCACGATAAGAGCGTCCAATTGGAATTCTTGTGTCTTGAACAATAACATCTTCTCCATCAATTTCATCAATATGGTTTACATTAATGATGTATGATTTGCTGGTACGGAAGAAAACAGCGCTCGGTAATTTGCCATGAATCGTTTTCACGTTCATTGCGGTCATGTATTTTCCTTTATTTGCGTGGAGAATAACATAATCTTTCAATCCTTCGATGAAGTAAATATCATTATAATTTAATTTAATGTATTTCCGTTCTGATTTGACAAAAATGAAATCCTGATTGAAATCCAGCGCAGCCGGCTCATCATTAGTTCTCAACAATGCTTCAACTTTGTTGATTGCTTTCAGGAAACGTTCCATTTTTATAGGTTTCAACAAGTAATCCACAACATCTAATTCAAAGGCTTCCACAGCATATTGTGGGAAAGCAGTTGTTAAAATAACATGTGGAGCATGTTTAAGACTTTTAATAAAATCCAAACCTGACAAACCTGGCAACTCAACGTCCAGAAACATCAAATCTACATCGTTTTCACGCAAAAATTCATTTGCTTTAAGCGCATTGTCAAAACTACCCAATAAATCCACGTTAGGGAGCTCTTTAATGTTTAGTTTTAGTGCTTCTCTTGCGAGAGCTTCATCATCTACTACAATACAATTCATATAATCCAAATTTAAAAGTTAATAATTCACTTTATTTCTAACATTTTTAACAAACAAACGTATCTATTTGTTTCGTTTCACTATATTAAAACATCAAATGTATGTAATAAAATTCAAACCATCAAAAATCCTACAGTTTATTTTTACTTTACATCACATTATCAAGCATAATACCATCCATACAATTTGCTTTTTTCAAACAAAAAAGCTAAATATTATTCTTTCTCAACTATATATGCTCCTAATACACTGCAATTATAAATAATATTTTTGACAACACGCAAAATTTTCAGAAATTATTAACATACCCAATATGTATTTTCGACTGCCTAAAATCAAATCCACCGATATTATTTCGAGGAATTCCATAGCTTATTGCTAATATTCCGACATCTGTACTTACACTCAATCCCACTCCAATACTAAATAATATACCATTTCGATTAATATGCAGAGCTAAATCTTGATTAAACAAACCAGCATCAGTAAATACATAAATTGAGGACGTCTTATCGGGGAAAAATATCCCTTCAATTGTGAAAAAACTATACATTCCAGCAAAAATACTTCGTTCGTGATAAGCTCGAAAGCTTTGCGCCCCACCGAGTCGATACATTTCATTTTGTGCAAGTCCATTTTTAAGATACCTAAATCCTGAGGCATTTTTTAATCCTAAACTAAGCCGGTCCCCTAAAGGGATATACCACACAAGTCGCGATTCAAACTCACCAAGCCCTTCAGACGCAACACTATCAATTCCATGTTGTTTTAAACCCGCAGCACCGGAAATATTAAATAAGTATCCCGAAGATGGATTCTGAGGGTAATCCAGCTTTTGCCGAATATAATTCAAGCCAATTTTCCGGTGTGATAAATCACTTATATTTTGTATCTCGCCAGCATTTTGAACAATTGATGACTGAAACCATTGATAAAATACGAACAGTTCAGATGCATGTTGAATGGTCTGAATTCCAGCGCTAAAATTGAGATTCAAATAGCTGCTATCCTGTTTTTCTAAAGCAAATGATGACTTTATTCCCAATGCATTATAAATTACAGGATGCTCATAATGAATTTTTAAGCTTTGTGACAAGGGTTCATACGCAGCCCATTCAAAACCAATGTTTTCAGCTGACTTGAAAGCATTTGACAATTGCAATTTAGCATCACCGGTTAAATACAAATTCTGTGTTTCGTTTCCGGGCACAATACCAATCATTCCTGAAATCATATTATTAGTATGCTTTTTATAATTGAGCATTATTTGATACGTACTATCAAAAAATACCACTTTCATATCATCTGCCTGTCTCACAAATTTTGGGTCATAAATACCTCGGCTTAATTCATTGATTCGCTTAGGATTATAAATCGATCCTTGAGGTAATCCGGCTCGATAAATAATGATTGCTTCAGGGAAATCCACATCACTTTGAATAATTAAACTATCCAGGACATACAAATTACCCGGAATCACCGCAATTTCCCAAAACACCTGTTTGTCTTTTGTTTCTAGATTAGCAGATTCAACGATACAATTTGCAAATCCTTGAGCTTGAAAATCAGATTGAATTTTTTCCATATAATCCCGCATAAGGGCAGTAGATGGTGATTTCTTGCGGATTTGTTTATCAGTTGGAATTCGTGTTTCTAAGGAATCTTCAATGATAAAGGTAATGTCACCCCAGGAAAATTTATCTCCACGAAAATAATATGCGTTCAACATCTTATCTTGATAAACAATGCTGTCATATCCGGCATTAAAATAACCGGCTGCTTCATCTGCTTCAAGCAAAACAGTTAAATAATTGGTTGTAGAAATGCTATCTGAAAATTCCTTGTTGTATTTCGGCGCAAAGTCAGAATGAAAAACAAGTTTTATATTCTGACCTTTAGCATGTGAATTTCCAAACGAAATAAAACAGAAAAACAACACACCTATATATATGGTGCGAATTTTTATCATTCAATCATTTGCAAACTTCCGGTTTTAGGATTGATTAGTATTTTTATGTCCTCGGAAATCACCTTTGAAGATAATGTTCTGAAAACTCCCATTTGAGGCATCATCGTCGATTTTTCATAAACAATTTTATCATTCAATAAAAGCGAACAATTTGCCACAACAGATTGCCGACTTACAAGTCCGATATCTGTGAGTTTCTCAGGGCTGGGTTGGTTACTACTTAATTGGCTTGGGGTTTCAACTTTCAGTTTTAAGGAATGAGCTTGTGGTTCGTCTTCAACAAAATCTCCGGTTTCAATATCTAAATTTCCCAGAAAGAAAATCTGTGATGAATTCCCCGACTCCGGGACAACTTTAAAATGATAATAGCGTTTTTCAACTTCAGTTTTTCCGATAAAAAGCTCAATATATTCACGTTCAAGTGCTTCTAATTTCTCAATCATAATACCGACACCTTCTCCATCCGCTTGCTGTTCTTCAATTGCTGCTTCAAGTTTAAATCTCCGTTTCCGGATTTTAATAATGAAATTTGCAGCGTCTTGAGCCTTATGATGCCATTCTTTTTCTCTTTCCACACTTTTATAAACCGGAATTCGTTTAATAACAGAATCTCTCTCTATGACTCGCCATGTGGTGTCAATAACCTCGTATTTATTTCGTTTTACTCCCAAATCAGTAAATAAAATATCATTTGGCAAAATTTTACTTACAGGATAAAATCGCTCAACAGGATTTGGAGTTTCAATCGCTTGAAAAGTATTAATCCCTGACAAAATTCCTAGATCGGTTAACTGAACACTAGGCACTTGTTTGTTTGGTACTAACCAAAAACTTGCAGATGGGTCAGGTTCAGAATTCTCATAGATTTTTACTGCATCAATTTCCCAAAAACTCCTTTTCTTTTGCTCAACGCCGGAAATATTAAGATAGGAATCGGCAAATTGAGAAAACGGGCCAGGCGTGTAATGATATACATTTAAGGTAAGATCAACATCAAGTACTGTCCGTGGCAAGCTATACATAATCCCTTCTGCCCTATGCTTGTCCTCAGCATCCTTATCAGAAACAACATACCAATTTTTCTGGCATGAAACTAAAACAAAAGCCATCAATGTAATCGCAACTATTCTTCTCATAAACATATTATATCTCTAAGTTCATTTAATACTGCTCCAAAGTTATTAATTAAATCGCTTGCAATCAAAGACTCTTGTCCATATTTCCGAACATAAAAATCTCCGGCCGCTCCGTGCAAATATACAGCAATTATTGCAGCATCCTCAGGGGAATATTTTTGCGCCAAAAATGACAAAATCATTCCGGTTAACACATCGCCTGATCCGCCGGTTGCCATTCCAGGATTACCCGTGGGATTAAACATAATTCTGCCATCAGGGAATGCAATGCGTGTATAAGCACCTTTAAGGACAATAATAAACTGATATCGTTTTGCTGCTTCTGTAAGCTTCTCCAGTTCTTGATACGAATCTTTCGATGGTCCAAATAAGCGTTCAAATTCTTTAGGATGCGGTGTTAAAATCGAGTTTTTGGGAAGTTTTTCGAGAAGCTCAGGGTGTTTTCCGAGGATATTTAAGGCATCAGCATCAAAAACAGTAGAAACTTTGATTTGATCAATTAGCACTTTCATTGCCATCAGCGTATTTGGTTTTTCCCCAATTCCTGGTCCTACGCCAATTGCATTGTATTTTGACAAATCCGGTATATCAGAGAATATCACATCACTTTGGTCAATGCTAATCATTGCTTCCGGTGCAGAAATTTGCATTATTTGGTAGCCCGTTTGTGGGATATGGCAGGTTAACAATCCCACTCCTGTTTTTAAACAAGCTTTTGCTGCCAAAACAGCTGCTCCCATTTTCTGATATGCTCCGGCGATAAGCAATGCGTGTCCATAGCTGCCCTTATGACTAAACCGTTTTCTCGGGTTTAAACGCTTCAAAATGTCATCTTGCTCCAGAAAAGACCAATTTGATGTTGTTTTTTCAATCGCATCCGGATGCAGATCAATATCAATTACCTCCCAAATGCCAACATGTTTTGCGTTTTCAGCAAATAAAAAGGACAAACTCGGGAATTGGATTGCCAATGTATCATCCGCTTCAAAAATTGCCCCATCGTTAGCACTGTTGTCTTCCCCGAACAGTCCTGATGGAGCATCAATTGCAACTCGTCGATTCGGAAGTGCATTTACTTTACGGATAACGTCTGCCGGCAAGCCATGAATTGGTCTGCTGAGCCCTGCTCCAAAAATCGCATCAACAATCACCGTGTCAGGATGAATCTTTGGAAAATCATCCATCGACTTAACATACTGCACGTCAACATCCTCCTCTTTTAAGCGTTTAAGATTATGTGCGCAATCGGGAGACAATTCAGGAGCTATATCAATTAAGAAAACTTTCACATCATTTCCGGATTTTTTCATTAATCTTGCTATTGCCAATCCATCTCCACCGTTATTTCCGGGACCAATTAAAAAAAGCATCGGCGTAGTTGTGAAAAATTCAATATACATCCAGAAATAGATATTTTGCGCTGCACGCTCCATTAAATCAATAGCAGCAATGGGTTCGTGTTTGATTGTGTATGTATCAATTGCCTTTATTTGTGTAGTTTTAAAGAGCTTTTCCATAATATATATTTTTTCAAATTTACAATCTTTCTAAATTACACAAAAATTGAGAAAATCAAAAAGATTTTTATCTTTGCTATTCAGTAAAATGGAAATATTAATCAAAAATTAACTGATATGTTTAAAAAACATCCAAAAGGTCTAATTCCGGCTTCTTTGGCTAACATGGGAGAACGATTCGGGTTTTATACCATGATGGCGATTTTAGTCTTGTTTTTACAAGCGAAGTTCGGATTGAACGGGAAAGATGCAGGATTAATTTATTCTGTATTTTATTTTTCAATTTACATTCTTGCCTTTGTCGGAGGGTTGATTGCCGACAAGTTGAGAAACTACAAAGGAGTGATTTTAACAGGTTTATTTGTTATGGCACTCGGGTACGTAATTTTGGCTATTCCTTCGCCAACACCGGTACCTGCTGGTAAAGAAACTATGTTTCTGGTTTTAACCTGCTTTGCGCTTTTTGTCATTGCCTTTGGTAATGGTTTATTTAAAGGAAACTTGCAAGCATTAGTTGGTCAAATGTACGATAATGAGAAGTACGGAAAAATGAGAGACTCCGGGTTTTCATTGTTTTACATGTTTATTAATGTTGGTGCGATTTTCGCTCCGTTCACCGCAATTGCAATCAGAAACTGGTGGTTAAACAGCAAAGGCTTTTTGTATGACGCAAACCTTCCAAACCTATGTCACCAACACTTGAACGGCACATTGGAAAACACTAGAATTGTAGGCGAAGGCGCATTGGCTAACGCTCAGGGCATGGCTGAACAAGTGTTTGCCTTAGATCCTGCAAGTCGTTTTCAACAATTGGCAGCTTCCGTATCAGAATCCGGTGTTGCTACTAACCTCACAAAATTTGCAGAAAATTATTTGAACGAATTTAACACCGGTTTTCACTATGCTTTCGGTGCAGCAATTGTTGCAATGCTTATTTCAGTTATTGTTTATTTATTTAACAAAAAGAAATTTCCGAGCGTTGAAAAATCTAAATCTAAAGCTGAAGCTCAAGAAGAAAGAGCGAATAACATACAAATGGATGCAAAAGAAATTAAACAACGATTATACGCATTATTTGCAGTATTCGGTGTTGTTATTTTCTTCTGGTTCTCTTTCCACCAAAATGGTTTAACACTTACAATGTTTGCACGTGACTATACAGATTTAAGTGCAATCAAAATTAACCTTGGCTCCATTTCAATTGTCGGGGCAGAAATATTCCAATCCATTAACCCAATCTTTATTGTCCTCTTAACCCCGATTATCATGGGATTATTTGGATGGCTTCGATCAAAAGGCAAAGAGCCTTCAACACCGAGGAAAATTGCGATTGGTATGGGTATTGCCGCTTCAGCTTACGTTTTGATGGCAATTGGTTCAGGTAGTCTTCCATTATTCTCAGATATCGACGGAAGTCCACTCTCTGATGCATCAAAAGTCACTCCTTTCTTATTGATTGGAACCTACTTTATCTTAACGATTGCTGAGTTATTCATCAGTCCGCTTGGAATTTCTTTTGTTTCTAAAGTTGCTCCACCGCATCTGCAAGGTGTTATGCAAGGAGGTTGGCTTGGTGCAACTGCAATTGGTAACCAATTACTTTTCATCGGAGCAATTCTTTACGAAAGCATTCCATTATGGCTAACATGGACAGTATTTATCTCTGTATGTGTGATGTCTATGATTGTTATGCTGTTTATGGTGAAATGGCTAGAACGTATTACTAACTAATTTAAAAAACAGAATTATGAAAAAAATAATGATATATGGGTTCATCGCATTGGCTTTTGTTTTCAGCTCATGCTCAAGTGATGCCGATAAAGACGCTAAAGGCGATGTAGATAAATTAATTATAAATCTGAATTATTTCAACGAAACCTTCAATGAGCTTTACGAAGATGGAGTAATCTCTAAAGAAGGTGATGATTCAGAATATGACAAAGTAAGAGAAATTGCCAATCAGTATTACGAAGCACTCAACAATATGAACAAGAAAATTGAGAAAGAGCGCACGAAAGCTGAAGAAGGCAAAAAAATAGACGGTTACGAAGAGGCGTTTAGCGCAGCACAAAAAGAGAAACAAAGTGAAATTGAGAAAGCAACTCAACAATTCATAGAGAATCTTGAAAAAATTGAACCTGCGGAACAAATAAAAACGATAGAAGAAGTAGAAGCGCTTGAAGCAACTGAAACAATCGAAGACTAATCGATATTTTACAGATAATATTAAGGCTGCCTGTTTCATGGCAGCCTTTTTTTTTATATTTTAGCGACTTATTACAAAAAATAATTGACGATGAACTACAAACAGTTTGATAGAATTTTCGGATGGGTTGCATTTATTGTAGCTGCTGTTGTGTATCTTAGTACCATAGGGCCAACAGTTAGTTTTTGGGATTGCGGTGAATTTATTTCCAGTGCCTTCAAATTAGAAGTTGGACATCCACCGGGAGCACCAACCTTCATGATTATAGGTAGAATTGCCTCTCTGTTTGCCAGCGACCCAATCATGGTAGCTAAAATGGTAAATGGCATGTCTGCATTAGCTTCTGCAGCAACCATTATGTTTTTATTCTGGACAATTTCCTATTTTGCACGCCGTATTATTGCAAGTGACGGAAATGTAACAACAGGAAAAGCAATTGCAATCATTGGTGCTTCAATGGTTGGAGCTTTAGTTTATACTTTTTCTGACACGTTTTGGTTTTCCGCAGTTGAAGGTGAGGTGTATGCATCGTCATCATTCTTTACCGCCATTGTTTTTTGGGGAATAATAAAATGGGAACAAGCCATCGACAAGCGTTACGCACTTCGATGGGTGTTATTAATCGCGATTCTTGTCGGATTATCCTTAGGAGTTCACTTGTTGAACCTGCTTGCAATTCCTGCCATGGTGCTTGTTTTCTATTTCAAAAAATACAAACAAAGCACAAAAGGCGTTTTGCTTTCGCTCGGGATTGCTGTACTTATCATTGTCAGTATTATGTATGGCGTTGTGCCGGGGGTTGCAAAAGTTGCCTTTAAGTTTGATTTATTCTTCGTTAATACACTTGGACTTTCCTATTTCTCCGGAGTTTTCATCTGGATGATTCTTTTGCTCACGAGTTTGGTTGCTTCTTTGTATTTCACACAATTCAAAGAAAATAAAGTTGCCGGGGCTGCAAGTATTTTTTCAGGAATGGTTTTACTCGGTGTTCCTTTTATGGGAAATGCAGTGCTTGCGGTTATCTTAATTGGTGGAATTGCGCTGGGAGCTTATTACCTATACGATAAAAATCGCCAATTGCTGAATACGATTATGTTGGCATTTACATTTATTTTAATCGGATACAGTACTTTCAGCATCATTGTAATACGTTCTTTGGCAAACCCACCGATGGATCAAAATAATCCGGATAATATGTTTACACTCCTATCCTATTTAAACAGGGAGCAATATGGAGACAGACCGCTGTTTTATGGTGAATATTACGATTCTGAGCTTGACAAACGTGAACCTTACAGTGAGGGAAAACCGATCTATCATAAAAAAGATGGAAAATACGAACTCGTAGGACACAAGCCAATACGAAATTTTGATGAAAATGACATGACAATATTCCCACGCATGTACAGCTCACAGCCAAAGCACATTGAGCAATATAAGAGTTGGGCTGGCGTTCGTGGTGATCGAACACCAACATTCGGTCAAAATTTAAAATACCTCTTTTCTTATCAGGTAAACTGGATGTACTGGCGCTATTTTATGTGGAATTTTGCCGGTCGTCAGAATGATATACAAGGACATGGAAATGCAGTTCACGGTAACTGGATATCCGGTATTCCTATGTTAGATAAGGGACGAGTTGGTGATTTGGATAAAATGCCCGATCATCTTAAAGGTAAAGCACATAATAAATATTACATGCTTCCCCTCCTACTCGGTTTAATCGGACTTGTTTTTCAATTTTTGAAACACCAAAAAGACTGGTGGGTTGTTTTTGCCCTTTTTGTCCTAACTGGGCTGGCAATTGTTATTTATCTGAATCAACCTCCCTTGCAACCGCGCGAGCGAGATTATGCATACGCCGGTTCTTTCTATGCCTTTAGTATATGGATAGGGCTCGGGACACTCGGACTTTATGCACTTTTCAGAAAACTGATGAAGGCCACTCCTGCAGGTGTTTTTGCAACGGTACTAACAATTCTTGTTCCGCTGCAAATGGCATCACAAAACTGGAATGACCACGACAGAAGCAATCGGAAAATAGCGCAAGCATTTGCACATAATTATCTGAACAGTTGCGCACCAAATGCTATTTTATTTACTTACGGAGATAATGACACCTTCCCCATATGGTATGCTCAGGAAGTAGAGGGCGTACGAACTGATGTTAAAGTTTGTTGTCTCCCTTATTTTGCAAGTAATTGGTATGTTGACCAAATGAAAATGGCATCTTACGAAGCTGCTCCTATGCCCTTAAGCTTTGATTCAACCGTATATGAGCCACAAAAACGCGACGTAATTTATTTGGTTCAAGATCCTTCTTTCACAGGATATCAACCAATTGATAAGGTGATGGATTTCATTCAGGATGATAATCGATCACATCTCTATTATCAGGGAACTGATTATCATACCTATCCAACCACAAAACTCATACTTCCTGTGGATTCTGCAAATGTAGTTAATAATGGCATTGTGAAACCTGAAGATGCACACTTGATGGAGAAGCAAATTCAATTTGATTTCCAAGAACGGATGATTATGAAAAATCAAATGATGTTTCTTGACTTATTGAATTCCTTTGATTGGGAACGACCAATTTATTTTACTTCGGTTGGCAGTGAGAACACAATGAAATTAGACAATTATTTCCAACATGATGGATTTGCACATCGCTTAACTCCTATTAATTTTGGAGGGAAAGGAACTGTTGACACAGACATTCTCTACAAAAACTTAATGAAGGATTTTGAATACGGAAATATGGATGATCCGGATGTATTTGTTGATTATTACTCAAGCCGTACAACCAAAACAGTACGATTGAGAAACACCTTTGTGAAGCTTGCAAATCAATTGCGTGTTGAAGGTGATATTTCGCGAGCTATTGAGGTTTTGGATCGCTGTGAAAAGCAAATGCCTTTAGATGTATTCATTCCTGATTATTTTGATCTTGAGCTTGCAGATGCATGGTATCGTCTCGGAGAAAATGAACGAGGAGACAAAACATTGCTTTTCATTGTTGATATTTACGATCAACAGTTAAGCTACTTTTTTGACATGGACAGAGAAAAAATAAAAGGGCTGTACAGAGAAAGTGGAATGGCTCTGCAAACCATAAACGAATGTCAGCGTATAGCAATGCGTCATAATCGCGAAGCTGCACTCACGACATCAAGCGAAGTTTTCGGGAAGTATTCCGGGACGTTTGAAAAGGTGTTTAATATGCAAATGCAATAATTAAAATATGAACTGAATTGCAAAAAAGCTTGCTATGATATTATGGCAAGCTTTTTTGTTATTTGCTATTTAAACAGATGCCACTTCTCCGTGAGCTAACAAATCGCTTAACCCATTGCCAGCATTAGGCTATAAGGGATATTTGCGTTCTGTTGGAAAGGAAGTTCCGTTTGAACATCGAATAATCGAATGAAGCCACACAAAGGATTTCGCCACTCAGTTAATTAACTATTCCAGAAACGAGAACGAGGAAATATTCGGCGTTTCTTACAGAAACTAATTAAGCCGCACAAACCAAAGCCGGCAAGCATATAAAAAATTGGTGTGATATAAATATCAAAGCGGGAATCATGCTCAGCGTAAGACACTGCAATCACAAACAAATGCGCAAAGATGATTAACAAACCGGCGAGAATTTCAGGTTTTCGTTTTATGTATTGTAATGAAAATATACTCAATAGATATGCCGGAATAATCCAAAATAAAACTCGCAATTTATATGCAGATGAATGATATGAGCGAATATGCATAAGCGTATATCCTACCCGTACAGAAGCAAGTTTCACGCTCGCAAACGGATAGCGGATGATATATTTCAATCCTCCGACCCAATCATCACTGTCAAGATTTACAGCCTGCGGCATCTCAAGATTCAATTCCGGATGTCCCCAAACAGTGATTCCCGCTTGAAGATTTTCAACAGGAGTCGTTATTTGTATCGAATTTCGAAAACTTCCGACAGCACCCATAAGCAATACAAAAGCAAATAAACTTATCACAATTAGCGACTTTTTCAGATATTTATTCAATAAAAAGGTATTGATTAAAAATCCGAAAAAAACCGGAATTAAAATCCATCCGTTAGGACGAATAAACATAGTAATAATCAACATTAAGCCGGCAAAAACAACATTTTTAAAACCATGCTTTTTTATCATTTTCACTAATCGCCAAAAGAAAATAATTACCATTGAGGTGTAAATCGACTCAGTGAGAATGTACAAATGCCATTTTACGATAAACGGATTGCACAAAAATAATGCGATTGCAAATAATCCTGCCAATTTAGATTTGCTCCCTGTTTTCACGGTGTCGAAAAGTGCAAAAGCGGCAAATCCAGCCAAGCCCAATTGTAAAATAATTATGGCACCATCCGGCAAGGAAAATAATTTTAGAAACGCAATGATTAAAATGTATCCAAGAAACTGAAACTGTCGTCCTTCTAGTCCCTCACCCGAAAGCACCCTTTCTGCACCGAAAAGATAGCGATTTGA
Organism: Bacteroidales bacterium; assembly: GCA_027858835.1. Lineage (GTDB taxonomy): Bacteria > Bacteroidota > Bacteroidia > Bacteroidales > ML635J-15 > JAQIBY01. The sequence goes on from JAQIBY010000088.1 coordinate 12,598, forward strand.
ATCCAACCAATACTTAATTCCGGGTAATCCGTTGCTAATTTCGCCAGTATGCCAATTAATGGCATTTAGCCAAACAAATCGTAATGCAATCGCAAATATTACAATCAATTGCAAGCATTTCTGATGCTCAGTTAAAAACTGCTTAATTCGATTTATTTTATGGATTGTTTTCGTTTTCATTTGAAATAAATCATTGTTAAAGAAACAGAATTTTTTGTAGATAAAAAACCGGCAATTTTGTCATAATAGCAACTTTCCATTATTACTCTGACACCCTACTAAAATATATGGATAGATGGTAAATTGATAAAAGCATATGGTGCAAAACTCATATTAAGTCCGGCAGCGCTTGGTAGTCAAGGAGCTGTTGAAATGGCAAAATGCATTGCCGCAGGAGATCCCGAGAGGTATTGGTTTTCTAATCAATTTCATAATCAGGACAATATTGACGCCCATTTTTGGGGAATAGGAATGGAAATCGTTAATTTTAATATCGAGTTTGATTACATACTTGCCGGAATGGGTACTTCAGGCACAGTAATGGGAATTTCAAATGCACTGAAAAGACATCAAAGAAAGACGAAAATTATTGGAATTATGCCAGATGCAGGCTACAAAATCCAAGGAATTCAACATCCTGAACAGGATTTCACACCCAAGATTTATTCCCCGGAAAAATTAAATCAAACAATTGATATCAGCTACGATGAAGCGGTTCAAGGAGTAAAAGGACTCTCCTATCAAGAAGGTCTTTTTTCAGGATTAAGCTCAGGTGCAGTTTATGCAGTTAGTCAGAAATTAGATTTACCCGAAAAATCAAAACTATTGTGCATCTTTCCCGACAGAGGAGAACGCTATTTGAGTCTTGGGATATTTGAAACAGAGCTTACGAAACCTGCTGCATCAGAAAAAAATAAAGTGAAAACAATCTGAATCCTATTGACCAACAGGAAGTTCCAAAATTTTTCTTATCTTTGAATTATAACCAAAAACTACCACTATGAAACAAGTAAAAATTATTTTCGTCTTGCTGACACTTAGCGCAATGCTTATCAGCTGCGGATCAAAAGACAAAAAAGAATCTGTATTGGAAAAAATGAGTGAAATAGCAGAACAAGTTGATGAGTCTGTTGAAACCGAACTTAATGCGCCTGAAACCGACGCAGCTCCAGATTTTGAAGCTATGGCAATGGAAGGTCTCAAAGCCTACGATACGCAGGATTTGGAAAAAATGAAATCAATCGCATTTATGGCTTCTGCAATTAACATGGATGAAGCATTCATGAAACAAAGAAACGAGCGTTACATGCAAAATTGGGACGGAGAAATTTATGACATTAGATTCAGAGATGATTATGGCATGAAACAAGCACTTGCATACTATGCAGATGTTCCGAATACAGATGAGGATGAAATCTATGTTTACATCGTTGAAATGTATGGTGATAAATGGTATCCCAGCTCAGAATTCGACCTGTTGCCACGCTCTAAATTTGACGAATATGCAGACAGCTGCGAGGCGCTTTAATTTTTGAAATTTCAAGCTATGAGTAAAGCAAAAAAACATTTGCTCCGATTTGTTGTACCCGTATTTCTCATTGTTTTTTTGAGTGGCTGTCATTCTAATTATGTGATTTTAAGGTACGAAATGCATTGGGGCGCTTGTTATAATGAAGACAGTTCGAAAATTGCAGTATTTGTATCCACATACGGATTTTTGCCTGCAAGAGGTATTGCTCGCTTCGCTCGTATTGTTGATTGCTGATTGTTGATTGCTTTACTCGCTTCGCTCGTATTGTTAATTGCTGATTGTTGATTGCTTTACTCGCTTCGCTCGTATTGTTAATTGCTAATTGCTTTACTCGCTTCGCTCGTATTGTTAATTGCTAATTGCTTTACTCGCTTCGCTCGTATTGTTGATTGCTGATTGTTGATTGTTAATTGCTGATTGTTAATTGCTGATTGTTGATTGTTGATTGTTGATTGTGTTAAACGCTTTTTTCCAATCATCCGCGAACGCAGTGAGCAACAATTAGCAATCAGCTATCAACAATTAGCAATTAGCAATCAAATTTTGTAATTCCTTTTAAAAATGATAAGTTTGTACACAACTAACCACTAAAACATTACATTATGAAAAAATTATTGCTATTTATTTTCTTTGCTAGCACATTGAGTCTTATTCTATCCTGTGGAGGCGAAACATCCGACAAGAAAAGCGATGATGAAACCAAAACCGAAAATCAGGAAGCCAAACTTTCTGCAAAAGACGGACTGGTTACTGCAGAGCTTCCCTCCGAATTTAAAGCCCGGGGCGAAGGCATTGACGCAGCAGACGAACACAGATTGTACGTGATGATTGACAACGAACGTGAATTCTATAAAATCATGGAATATGATTATGCAGAAATCCTTGACCCGAACAAAGAAACTAAAATTGACGGACTACCGGCGCTCACTAACAAGTATAAATATCAGGCCAATGGTGACATGATTGCCAGAACCTGGCTGATTTGGAACGGAATTGATCAAATTCAAATTACAGTACAAGCTCCTGCTGAAAACTTTGATGATGAATTAGCCAATAAACTCATCGGATTAATCAAAATCAATGAGCGTGAAGGTGAACTAGTTCTTCCCGAACCAAAAGAAGAAGCCAGACATATTGTCCCTGAAACTTTCCCTGAAGACGGGATTATGCTTTTTGAGGAGTACTTTTCCAAAGATGTTGTATTAGACCTTGAGAAAATTGCGAATGCAATGAGTTTCTTTGATGCAATGGTAAATATAGACAGCACTGATATTGCCGATGAAGAAATGGAACAAACAGAATTTCTGAATAATCTTGCGAAAGAATACGGTTTAGATAATTATGCACAATTTGAGCAAATTACAATGAGCTCAAACGGTGCCTATTCCTTAATGCACAGTTTTAATGAAATTCAAACACTTGATGAAGAATCAGAAGATTACAAGTTTACTTACGACATCATTAAGAGCTTTATTGAGCAGTCAAAACTCAGTTATGAAGACATTAAATTTGTATTTGACGAATGGGATCAGGTAAAACGCTTTGTACTTCAGTTAGAAAATAATAAAAAGACAAAAGAATAAGTTTAAGAAGAATCAAGATAATACGAAAAACGGACAGTAATTTTGCTGTTCGTTTTTTTTTGTATGTCGGGCATGGTAATAATTTCGCAGGGTTTAAGTCCCTGTACGTGCCGAGTTGATAGGAAACGTTAGTGAATGGCAAGGTTGTCCCGAGCAATTGGGAATCCAAAAGAAGCCATAAACAAACTTGAAGTTCTGACGAACAGAAATCTTATAAATGGCTGAAACGCGAATAAAAGGGGAAGTCTCACAAGCAAAAGAAGGACTGAATCAGTTAATTTAAGGAGCAGTCGGCAAGAATTTTTATTTATGAAGCATCAGCAAGAAATATCGTATCAACTTGATTTGTTTTCGGATAAAACAAACCAAACGTGTCATCGGATTAGTTCGTTTCCTAAAAAGTTTTGGGATAGAAACATGGCAATCTTGGATAATAGCTTTATTTGACAAAAGCTGGTGGCGTAAGTCAGCAGCTCCACAGATACATCAAGCAATGAGTGTTACCTGGTTTAACGAACAAAATTTATTTAATTTGTCATTAAAATACAAGCAGTTTAACAATTAACTGAAACCGCCGAGTGCGAGAGCATGCTCGGTGGCCATGCCTGCATTGCATTACGACAGGTAAATGTGAGATGGCAAGGGAGTAATCCCCCTACCTACTCGATCCATCGAAAATCATCTGTTTAAGAACTTATTTGTATTTCACTTTATCCCGCTATCTTTGCAAAAAATATTTAATTATGACAGTGCTAAATAAAGTACTCATTATATATACCGGTGGAACAATTGGAATGATGCAAACCCCAAAGGGTTACGAACCGGATCAGAATTTTCCCGACAAAATCAGAACTGACATTAGTCCGATTGAAGATGCTCAAATGCCTGAATTCGACATATTGTCCATGGATCCCCTACTGGATTCATCAAACATGAATCCGCAAAACTGGGATAAAATTGCAAAAATCATTGATGAGAATCGCAGGAAATACAAAGGCTTCGTTATTCTCCACGGAACAGACACCATGGCATACACAGCATCAGCACTGGGTTTTATGTTAAGCGGTATTAATAACAATGTTATCATTACGGGTTCGCAAGTACCATTTAGCCGTTTACGAAATGATGCACGTGAGAATTTAATTTCATCGCTAATTATTTGTGGAAATTATAGCATTCCTGAAGTGGCGCTTTATTTTAACAATAAATTATTGCGTGGTTGCCGTACAACCAAAACAGATGCGTCTGCATTTGATGCGTTCGAATCTCCAAATTTCCCGCCACTAGCTGACATCGGAGTTGATATCAACCTAAAGCGTCAGTGGTCTTACAGCATTCACTTGAAAAAAGAACTTATACAGAACAAATTAAAACGGACGAAGCCAATTGAGTATTTCAGACATGAAAAACAAAAAACACCGGATGAAATCGCCGTCTTGAAACTATTTCCCGGAATATCAGCTCGTTTTGTTGAACACTTTATCACTGAAGAGGTTAAAGGCGTTGTCATTGAAGCTTACGGCGCAGGAAACGGACCGACAAAATCAGTCAATCCAGAATTATTTACGGCGCTTAAAAATGCATCTGAACACACGGTGCTTATTGCTGTCACCCAATGTTTACGAGGAAGCGTACATTTGGATTCTTACGCAGCATCCCTGAAAGCTGCCGGGGTAATTTCAGGGCATGACATGACACTGGAAGCGGCTGTCACCAAGCTTTATTATCTGATTTCAAAACAGGGATATAATCTTGAAAAAGTAAAATCACTGATGGAAAAGAATCTGATTGGAGAAATGGAGAGTTCAACAAATTAGTCTCGTTTACTAAGCATTTCAGAGTCTTGTAATAATCTTTCAACCTGTATTTTAACGGGCTCAATTTTGTGTATATGCTCAATTGACGGACCTGCAACCCAAACATTTTTGTATGTGGCTGAAAAAGCAGCTCGTTCAAGCATTTTCATTCCTCGTTTCATGGCTAGGCCCTTCAAAACACGTCGGATTTTTTTGTGACGATATAGAAATTGGGTGAAAGGCGTTGATTTTGTACCAATGGATTTTACATAATCCGTATTAATAACATGTAATGGTGCACCAGACAACTTATCCGTTCTCACAATATCGCTTGCTGTATATTGAATCACTGCTTGTTTGTATTCATCCGAAATCGGAGCTTCCTGAGAAGCCAAAAATAAACTTCCAATAGATACACCCGAGACACCAAGTTTCATGGCTTCATCCAGTTTTTCTCCTGTTGAAATTCCTCCTGCATAAATGACAGGAATATCAAACCTCGATAACAATTCCTGACACAACAATTCACCGGAAAGCTTTCCGGGATGTCCACCGGCTTGGTTATTCACAGCAATTAATGCATCAGCACCAAGAGAAACCACCTTTTCTGCAAATTTCATATCGGTTACATCACAAAACACGGGAATTTGCTTCGTATGGCAAGCCTTAATTACTTTCTCCGGATTTCCCAAGGAGGTAATGACAAATCCAACACGATGCGTCAAACACATCTCCAATTGAGCTTCGAGCTCAGTATTTGATTGATTCACAATCAAATTAACACCAAAAGGTTTATCTGTTTGTGATTTCAAGCTACCCAGCGCCTTGTCAAGTTCGTCGATACTCCGATAATTTGCCGCAGGAAATGCAGCCGTAATTCCTGATTCAAGCGCAGCTAAAATCATTTGCTCGCTACTGACCAGAAACATCGGTGCCATTATAATTGGATAATCTATATCCAGGATATCACTCAAGCGTTTATTCATTCCATCTGCAAATTAATATATAATTACCGGAAATAAAAACGGGGCGAGTAAAAATTAATTTTACCCACCCCATTATTTTTGGATGTATTGTAGCTGATTGAATTTATAACGCAAACTTAAGCGAATAATTTCAAGAAAAACAATTATTGGGATAAAAAGGAAGTTTTTATGACAATTCGGAAATCCTGCAATAGCAAGCCTCTAAAATAATTCCCCTAATTAATTAGCTATCTCTCTGATGTTCATTATAAAAAGCCCTACTCACAGGGATTTCGATATCTAAAGCTAAAATTTTCAAATTTGCCCTCCTGGAATTACCAATTAAGACATATGCTTGGCTAAAATTAAACACAAATGATTTATGAATACGTACAATATCATCCAAGCCTGATAACTGTTTAAGCAAATCCTGTATTGACAATCTCAACATTTCACTTTCCAATAATCCACCCTTCTCACTAAAATAAAATATTTTCATGTAATTTCCTTCTGATTGAGCATAAACAAAAGCCTCATGATGAAAACTAAGCTGATCTTTTTTCCCTTTCCCTCTTACAGTCACCAAATTCTCTTTTGGTTTTGCTATTGGTATAAATTCTTGCGGGAAAATATACATACCAGATTTAATCAATACAAATTGAATAAACTCAAAAGTCAATGCTGTAATTCCGGCAACTTCAGCGCCAACCAATAAAAAACGGAAATAACTAACGGGATACAAGTAAGTTATATGAAAAACATGATAAAATAGTAAATGTCTGAATACATAATTAAGATTAGTAATCAAAAATACCGTAATAAAAAGCCATAAGACTTCTTTCCATAGCGCCCAAGGCTTAGATGCATTTGGCAATAAACTCAGCGCCAAATAAAAGCCGCCACCCATTACAACGCCATAGATCAAACTCAAAATTATTTTGACATTTGTCGGATAAAATGCAAAGCCGTAAGGCTCAAACCGAATATCCATGAAAATATGTGACAAAGCCGCCAAGAGCGGAACAACCCAAATCGGACCGACTGCAAAACCCTTAACCACGCAATGGTTCCATAACTTACTCGCACTGCAGGTAGAATTTAGACTTTCTGAGCTAAGAAGTCTTGCAACTTTATTTATCATCTTTTTTTTGTATTTTAGCAACTATAAAAGTAATAGGATATTTTATATTGTACAAATTTTACTTGCAGCGATTGAAAAAGAACTAAAAATTGAGTAAATGGATCCACTTTGGTTAAGTATTGCCTTTTTATTTGGCTTTTTGTTCAAGCAAATCGGGCTAGCGCCAATGATTGGCTATCTAATTGCCGGATTTACACTTCATTACCTTGGTGCAGAGGCCGGGGACACTCTTGATGTTATTTCAAATTATGGAATTCAACTGCTTTTGTTTACCATCGGATTAAAACTTAAGATTAAACCTCTACTAAGACCTGAAGTCTGGGGAGGAGCAGGATTACACATGATTCTATCAATATTAGCAATTGTGGGAGGTGTATTTTTGTTGAGTTTTACCGGTTTATCAGCATTTGAAAATTTAACTTGGAAATCGGCTGCACTTATCGCATTTGCAATGAGTTTCTCAAGTACCGTATTCGCTGTTAAAGTCCTGGAAGACAAAGGAGAAACAACCTCACTACATGGAAAAACTTCCATTGGAATATTGATTATTCAGGATGTTTTTGCCGTTATATTTCTTGCAATTGCTGCCGGAAAAGTGCCGAATATTTATGCGATAGGACTTCCGGTCGCATTACTTATTTTGCGTCCTATCCTATTCTATTTGCTTAAGCACGCAGGACACGGTGAGGTTTTAGTCTTGTTGGGACTATTCATGGCACTGATTCTCGGTGGAGAACTATTCAAATTTGTCGGTCTCAAAGCAGATCTTGGGGCACTTATCATGGGGATGCTCATTGCATCTCACCCCAAAGCCAAAGATATGCTTGACGATTTGTTACTGTTTAAAGACGTTTTCCTTATCGGATTTTTTCTCTCAATCGGCTTCTCCGGATTCCTCACTTGGAATATTATGTTGATATCTCTCATTATTTTATCTGCGCTTATTGTAAAAACACCACTATGGTTTTTCGTGTTGAGCCGTTTTAAAATGAGAGCAAGAACATCATTTTTAAGTGCCCTGACTTTATCTAACTTTAGTGAATTTGGACTCATTGTTGCTGCCGTTTCTGTTGCAAACAATTGGATACCAAAAGATTGGCTAATCATCCTTTCTGTTGTGGTGGCTTTGAGTTTTATTATTGCTGCGCCTGTAAATACAAAATCTTACACCTACTTTTCTCGCTTACATGATTTCCTAAATCGGTTTGAAACTACGAAGCGACTTAATTATGATAAAACCTATGATATCGGGGAGGCTGAAATCCTGATTTTTGGCATGGGGAGATTCGGTGCCTCTGCTTATGATGAATTACAACGAAAATATGGTCGCAAAGTGCTTGGGCTGGATTATGACGAGGATAAAGTTAATAAAAATAGAAAAGCAGGTCGAAATGTAATTCACGATGATGCAACGGATATGGATTTCTGGGAAAAAATCAGACTGGATTCAGATCGAAAAGATCAAGTAAAAGTTGTTTTACTTTGCATGCCTGATATACGATCCAATTTATATGCACTCGAACGTCTGCAACGCTATAAATTCCAAGGACTGATTGCAGCAACAGGTCGTTTTGACGATGAAGTTGAACTACTGAAAAAACACGGAGTGCACTCTGCCTTTAATTTATATGCAGAGGCCGGTGTGGGTTTTGCTGATCATGTGTGTCGAAATTTGTGTTCAGTTGATGGAGAAAAACAGCCCTAATCTATGGATGGATATTTCCTCCACAAATCATGCTCTATTTCAATTAGTTCTATCCGACCTTCCCATAAATTGGATGAAAAACGCTTGTTAAGCTCCCCATCGGAATTAAACAGTTCAGAATCAATCGATTTTAAATTGTCAGTCCAGCTAAACTCAGAATTATCAAATGTAAGCATCCCAAACTGATAATACTGCCAGAAAAAAACATCTGCCATGCTAAACACTTCCATCTCCGGTTCTGCAACAGTAACAGCAATTTCATTCATGTAAGGATATAATAACTGATATGACAAATAATTTCCTTCATAAATTGTACCCTCAACATCATTATAAATAACCGGGCAAATAAAAACCGGACGAATTTCCATGATTTGACGTTCAGAATCATACACTGCTTCTTGCAACAATTTATAAGCAATAATCTCAGAATTCACCACTTCCGGCAAATCCATCGGCTCAAAAGAAAATTCATCATGTATTTTAATCTGTTGAAAAGCCTTATCATCCTGATTTTCTGACAAGCGTATTAATAATTCCTTTGCAGGAAACAAAAACTCGTTATTTTCCGGCAGAATCACACTCATCATTCGCTTGGAAAATAACACTTCTTTCTCATGCAATTTGAAATATTCAAAACACCCAGAATCATCACGATACGGAACATATGCCAAATCATCTAAGGTTGCCTCGGGATGAAGAAACACAAAACTATTAGAATAATCTCTTTGCAAAAGCTCCTCTCCTTCCTCGTTCCACATTGTCCAAATTCCTATGCGTTGATTGTTATAAAACTCACCTTCAGCTTTCTTTACGCCATTCGGATAATACGACACATATTTTCCGTGCAATTTCCCTTTATCAACTTGATATTCCACAGAAAAATCGACATTTTTCATTTCAAAACTCTGCTGTGCAAACAGACTGACACAAAGAAACAGAACCAAAATAATCCCACTCAATTTTTTCATAAGCCATGTGCTTTTCGTTAAAGCAAATTTATGAAAAATAAAAGAAAAACGTGAATCATATTTTATAACAAGAGATTCACGTTTTCAAAATCAATATGCTAAAACTATTGCTTCACAAACGATCCGCTTAACACTTTACTACCTTGCGTTATGCGAATTACATACTGGCCGGGAGTGAGTTTTCGGATATTCAATTCATATTCCGATCCGGAAAACTTACCGTCGGAAATCAAGCTTCCCGAAACATCATACAATGTATAATGCTTCTCACCCGCTAAATCGGTTTCAAGCTTAATAAATATCTGCGCTGGCACAGGATAGATTGTCAATCCCGAAGATAAACCTGAAGTTAGAATTCCAACCGGAATATCCAACGACTTTTCAACAGATTCCGCAGCCTCAAAATTAGCGTTACCAGATTGAATAGCCGTAATTACAGCAATTCCTGAAGAAATAATTTCTAAATTATTCCCGCTAATTACAGCAACATCTGTATTGTCACTTTCATAAGTCACGGTCAAACCGGAACTCGCAGTCGCAGTAAGCGAAATAATATTTCCAATCTCCAAAGCTGTCAAATCCTGATCCCATGTAATCATTTGAATTGCTTGATTTACAGTGACGTCAACCGTGCCGCTGACTGTCGTATAATTGGTTACATCATCGGGTGTGAAGGTCACATCGGCAGTGTAAACTCCGGCATCGGGCGTAGTTGCAGGCGCATCGAAACTAAATGTCCCGGTAACGGATGCTGTTCCACCACTTAAAGTAGATGCTGATAATGCATCGCCGTAAGTAATTGCAGATGCGGTCGGCCAATCGCTTACTGTTGGTGTCACTTGATTTACAGTAATGTCCACTGTGCCGCTGACTGTGGTATAATTCACTGCATCATCCGGTGTAAAGGTCACATCGGCGGTGTAAGTTCCAATATCGGGCGTAGTTGCTGGCGCATTGAAACTAAATGTTCCGGTAACGGATGCTGTTCCACCACTTAAAGTAGATGCTGACAATGCATCACCGTATGTAATTGCAGATGCTGTCGGCCAATCGCTTACTGTTGGTGTCGCTTGATTCACAGTAAGGTCAATCGTGCCGCTGACTGTGGTGTAATTCACTACATCATCCGGGGTAAACGTTACGTCCGCCGTGTAAATTCCAACAACGGGCGTAGTTGCAGGCGCATCGAAACTAAATGTTCCGGTAACGGAAGCTGCTCCACCACTTAAAGTGGATGCTGATAATGCATCGCCGTATGTAATTGCGGATGCAGACGGCCAATCTGTTATTGTTGGTGTTACTTGATTCACAGTGACGTCAACCGTGCCACTGACTGTGGTGTAATTTACTGCATCATCGGGTGCGAAGGTCACATCGGCGGTATAAATTCCGACATCGGGCGTAGTTGAAGGCGCATCGAAACTAAATGTCCCGGTAACGGAAGCTGTTCCACCACTTAATGTGGAGATTGACAATGCATCACCGTAAGTAATTGCAGATGCGGTCGGCCAATCGCTTACTGTTGGTATCGCTTGATTTACAGTGACGTCAACCGTGCCGCTGACTGTGGTATAATTCACTGCATCATCCGGTGTGAAGGTCACATCGGCAGTGTAAACTCCCAATCCGGGAACTGTGCTAGGATTATCAAAACTAAACAAGCCGGGAACCGAAGCATCGCCACCACTCAAGACAGATTCTGACAAACTTTGTCCATATTCAATATCAGAAGCTGTTGGCCAATTATTTACCGTTGGGCTTATCATATGAACTGTAACCTGAGTTGACCCGAAAGCTTGATGATAAGTTGCCGCATCATCAGGAATAAATTTCACTTGAACAGTATGTGTCCCTGCATTAAAAATCGCTAATGGATTAACAAATTCAAATGTACCGGCAGCCACAGCAGCTCCACCTGAGAGCACCGATTGGTCAAGACTTTGTCCGTAATTAATATCTGTGGCAGTTGGCCAAGCAGTTACTTCCGGATTATCCAAGTTAATAGCCATATTTTCGAAAAATGAAATTTTATCTTCAGTATCAAATGCAAGGAAAAAATCAATATCCCCATCCATTTCTTTATCGAAAGCGATACCGCTATTCATATTGCTTGTATTTTGGAGAAAATAAGTCAGCGTAAAATTCTGGGATCCATCATTAATTAAGATGCCGGCGGTAAAATCAGAGGAATTTGTAAATCCATAATAATTTGTATAAAAGAAAATATCAGTAATTCCGTCGTTTCCATGATCGCAGAGTTCAAATTCCACATCTCTGGTTTCACTCATTGGAATGGTATGTTCGGTAAACGTTAAATCACCATGACTCTCAAGCCATACAATGTTATTTGAGGTATCATTTCGTGTAATTAAATCCATTTCCCCATCACCATTAATGTCTCCGAGTCTAAGTGTTTCTGCCTTAAAACTCAGAGGAGACTCAGATGAAAATCCTAGCGTTGAATAATTTTTATAGACCTTCAAACCTTCATTACCATAAGCACCATCTGCAACAATGATATCAATCCAACCGTCACCGTCAAAATCATGCGTAACGACCTCTCCCATCATATTCAAATCATCTTCAATTACGATTGGATCACTATATGTTCCATCACCTTCGTTTCGAATCCAGAAAACACCTTTCGGATTATAAGATGAGATAGAGGATGAAACAATCACAAAATCCTCAAATCCGTCATTATCAAAATCTGCGATTGAGAAAAATGCGGGATTATCCACTTGTGAGGATAAATAAGTAAGACTATACTCAGTAAAATCCTGATTTCCATCATTATACCAAATTGAAAAATCGTCATCACCTGTAGATGCTGTTATGATATCGGTATATCCGTCATTATTCATATCACGTACTTCTAATTGGTGTGGATTATCAATATTCTTACTGATGGTATGCAATTCATAAGTCCCATTAGCTTTCAATTCAAACCAACCCAATTGCTCATCATCAGGAAAACAAACAATATCCAGGTCTCCGTCACCATCTAAATCAAATTGCCTTAAACGATCCGGCTCGGCAACACTTGTTGACAATTTCAATTGATCAAAATCTAAGCTATTTTGATTGAACATTACTGAAATTTCATCGAGAAATGAAACGATATAAACAAAATCCGTTAAGGCATCCTGATTTGCGTCAATTGAACGAAAATAATTCGGATCTCCTCCTGCATCGAAGGTGTTTTGAAGCGTAAAGTTCATAGATGAGCCGGGATTTGATCCTTTATACAATTCTACCACATCCGAATTTGCATCATCAATTACAATATCCATCACACCATCATTGTCAAAATCAATAACTTCGAGCGAAAAGGCTGCTTGTCCGGTAAGGATATCATGCCTTGTCTCGCAATTTTCCAACCAGAACAATTCATCCTGAATATGATCAACAATTACAAGGTCTCCGTCCCCATCATTATCCAAATCTACATAGTGAACATCAGAAATATCAATATCACCGGTATGTTCATACTTAACACTATCAGTAAAATTATTATTTCCATCATTTACCACAACTCCAATCTCCTCGGTATCAAAAGGAAAATAATTCATTTTCGACAATAAATCATAATCCCCATCATCATGATAATCAAACAAATGAATATCCCTGTAATCGGCTCTGTCCACAAATTGGGTATCAAAACCGGATCCGGTGTTTTTCCACATATACATATTATAAAATCCCCCACTATAAACAGTAAAAAAGACATCAACTAGTCCATTTTGATTTGCGTCAATGGCTCTTACCCGTTCGAGATCCACCAAAGTATCAGCTAAAACATGATAGGTAAAATTCATACTCCCATCATTTTCCAACCAAAATAATGTATTGGAAAAATCGTTAATTGCAACAATATCTATTTCGGTATTTCCATTAAAATCAATAAGATCAAAATCCCATATGGAATTTAAAGAATCTAGAATATCATGAGCAACAAAATCACCATTATTGTTTTCATACCAACGAATTGTTCCATTTCCGGCAACAATAATGTCCTCTTGTCCATCCTGATTAAAATCTACCGTTTCAATTACAGCAGGATTAGGGAAGTTTCCAGTAATAATCGTTTCTGTTAAAGGCTGTGCAAAAGTAATAACAGCACTCAATAGTAATAATAAAGTAAAGATTTTTTTCATAATTTTCAATTTCATTTGACATGTAAAGTTAACACAAATAATGCCACAGATTGAAAATTTAATAAAACTAAACTTGAACTTCAACCAAAAGCTAAGTTCGGTTTAAAAAAAGATAAACTTATTTGGTTCTACTGCAAATTTAGTGAAATACTTTATCAACTATAATCCATAAATGCATATCAGGGTTAAAGCCCTATTCTATTTTTTCGATTCAGAACCCCGACATAAATGCCGGGGTTAATCGACTTTATTTGAATAGTTTTGTGTAATAGTCTCTATTCCAATGATTAACCACGAGCTTTAGGTCGTGGTGGTAAGAATCTGAAAGACAAAAATGGGCTCATATCTTTGCAACAAACAAAATTAGTTGTTTTTTTGAGGAGCTATCTGAAAAATAAGAGACCAAAGGCGGAACTTAGTTTCTGGGCTAAACACGGATGTTATTCGATGTACT
>JAQIBY010000160.1 GCA_027858835.1 Bacteroidales bacterium
TCGCAAAATGGTTTGTTTTTTGATTTTCCGCAACGACATAAAGCAAAATGTTCATTCGATTCGGGTTTGTCTTCATCATGCAGTTCAATTGTTCCTTTCACATAATAAGGTCCGTCTTCTGTAATTGACACTTGCGGTTGTTCTGAAAATTTATTGTGCAAAACGCCGTCAATTGAGTAACTTAATGCTCCCGAAGGGCATTTTTTTATAGTTTCAATAATTTTTTCAACGGTCTCTTCATCTGCATTTATCCATGGTTCTGTTCTCATTCGAAAGACTTTCGGTAAGCCATCGGTGCAAAATCCGGCATGTGAACAAATGCCTCTGTCATCATGAATTGTAATCTTTTTACCTACATAGCTATCTACTTTGCGTGGTTGACGACCTTCTTTTTTTTCGTCTGTCCAATTTACTTTACCGTGTGTTCCATTGCAAAAAGGCTTGTGTTTCGACCCTCCGCATCTACAAAGTGCTGTTGTCTTTTTTTCAAGAGAAAAAATATTTCCGTTTGCCTCTGTTAGTTCTTTAAGATTTTTTACAACCAAAGGTCCGTTTTTTGATGTCTTGATTACAGGTTTTTTCATAATACAATTTACTGTTTTTTTTCAATTGTGCATATCGTTTGATGGTATGAAATCGTTGGGGATTGCGGGCTACTTTCCTGTCCAGTTACACCGAACTTGATGCGTGGCAGAATGTTTGAATAACCACCTAAATCCCAATATTTTATGACCGCGTGTTGAACTAACTCCGCCACAGGTGGATAGCTTGTTTTACCCAAAGATAATCATCTTTTACAAAAACTGTTGCGTATATCTAAGGTATTTATGCAAAACTTCTTTTTGATATGCGTAAAAGAACATCACCAAGCATTCTGGAACAGAAAAATAATCAACCTGCAAAACACACAAAACTGTCTTAAAATGCGTAGCCCGGCAAAAAGATTTGGTTCAACCAGCTTGTCTCGGCTACATTCCGGGAGGAGTACTCGCTAGCTCCCCGAAATATCGGGACAAAGTTGGCGCACCGCTCATATTGCTATATTATTGGCGTTTCGTTGGTTTTCATTACGCTATTTTTCCACTTATCAGAAATTAAATTTTCATTTATTGCCTTGTACTAAATACCAATCTACCCACGAGTCTAATTGACTTACCGAATTGGGACGTAACAAAATCTCTCGTTTATTATCTAACAAATAAATGGTTGGTGTGGCAAATACATGATAACTTTTTACTATTGGGCTTTCCCATTTTTGGTAATCACAGATGCTGATAAATGGGAATACACTGGCAAAGTTTTTAAATGTTTTCTCATCTTCATCTAATGATACAAATACAACTTCAACGCTTTGTTCTTTCCATTTGTTATAAACTCCGGTTATATGTGAAAGTTCTGATGGACATGCAGGACACCAACTTGCACCAAATATCACCACCGTGTAATCGCTTTCTATTCCGGATAATTTCGCAACTGCAGGATTGCTGCGGTTTAATACGTCGCCATTAAACATAATATCCGGTGCTGTATTTCCTATTTTCATGGCACGATAGCTCTCTAGTTGTGCCGCAAAATCGTTGTTTATCGTACAGCCTTGTTCATTGAGTAGTTTCAATGCCAAATATTCAGAAGCTCCAAACAAACTGCGACTTTCGAGCAGTTTAAAAAGGTATTCTGTAATTTGATTTAATTCCTTTTCCTTTGCAAGGAGGTTATCAATCATATAATCAATGGATTTATTCATTTCTAAATAGACAGAATCTAAGGAACGACCGCTGTTTTCGATTAGCCAAAAATGTGCTTCGATTGTTTCTTTCAGCAAACCGCTTTTGTAAAGCCGATTATCGGTGTAATCCAATTTTCTAAATGCCTGTATTGTTGCCGGAATTTCTTCGGTACGGTATTGTGCAATGATAGAAACCGAACTTACCAATTTACGAAGCGGTAAATAATAACTCACATAAGAATTTTGGGGTAAGCCTGCCAAAAACAAGCTGTCTTCTGCTTTAATCCTCCTTTTTTCTGTTTCTATTGCCAGTTTTGGAGTTTCATAAACGGCAAATAACGAATCTTTCTTGTAAATCTTTGTAAGGTAATCCCATGCACTCAAGGTTTGTTCCCTTCGTGGATGTTCGAAGGCGTATTGCTCAAAAAGCTTGTTCTGTTTGCCCTCAATAATCTCAATACTTTCAGGTATAGCCAAACTTTCTCCTTTTAACTTTACACTTTCTTCTGATAGAATTACAACAAAACTTTTATCGTTTTCTGTCAGAAGATAAGCCATGCCGTAGTCGCTTTTATTGTAAGAGAATTTAAATTCGCCTTTTTCGTTAACCTTTACACTATCAATTGCATAAGTATCAAAGCCATTAAAACCGGTGAGTTTTATATATCGGTTGGTAAGATTTGGGAATGTGCCGGATATGGATTGAGCATTTGCCTGAATGGTTATAAAGAGGATTATAAAGAGTGTTCTGATTAGTTGAAAGTTTCTAAAGTTCATAAAATTGAAAGATTATACTTTGATAAATGCGTTTTATAGTAATTTTCTTTTTTCAATATTTTCTCTGGCCTCAATCAATGCTTTATGAAGTTTTTCCTCAAGTACTTTTTTAGGTGGCAATTCTGTCCAGTATTCTGCAACCATAATACCATCTTTATGTAACTCCAGTAATTCAATTTGTCTTTCATAGGTTTTTTGCTCAATGTATTTCTGAGTTTGTCTTACACTCCATTTTTCATCCGCTATTTTACCGGCATAAAATAATTTCTGCTCCATTGTTTTTAATGGAAGTAGCTGAAGAAAATGTGTCCAGCTCAATTTTGTCATCAGTGATGTCACAATTTCAATGTCAGCAAAATCATCTGCAAATTGCATCATTCTTCGCAAGTTACGCTCGGTGAAACTTCTTCCATGCTCTTTTACCAATTGTTCCGAAATTGTAGAAACAATTTGTTTCCCGTATTCAGCCCGTTTATTTTGCAGTATATGTTCGTTAATGCGTTTACCCACCTGCCAAAAAAGAAGGGTAATTGTGCTATTGACATACGTAACAACCTGATTTTTATTTTGCTCAATAAGTTGGGATAACTCAAGATACAGCTTGTTTTCTGATGATAGTATTTTGTTATTGTTTTCTTCCATATTTTTTCAAATATAACAGTTTTTTTAAAAAAAAACGCCGACCGCCACACATTCAACAATATCAGTGCAAGTAGGCGGTATTTAAACCATGCCATCCGCTGAAAAAGCGGAATGGCATGGTAAAGTGTCAAATTGTCAACCCTTCGACTACGCTCAGTGGAAAATCGCTTCGTTAGTCAAAGTGACTTAATCCCTTACGCAACGGACAGAAAACCCCAACGCCTTAGTGTAGCCGTCCCTGCTCACAGGGGGGGAACCACTGCTCATGTCCCGGCTCCAGGCGTTACTGGCATTGTCCTCAGTAGCACTCCACCAGTAACCGTAGTAGCCAATATTGTAGAACGTACCATTATCGTGACGGAGGGCACCCGGAAGGGCTGTAAAACCGGTTTCGTTGGTTGCACCTGAGTTTGGGCTATTCCAATGCGTAGTTCCGGTTTCTTTTAGTTTGCCACCGGCTACGCTTGCGCCACCCAAATAATCGGTTAATTGTGTCCACTCGGCATCACTTGGTAAATGCCAGCCTGTGGGGCATACGCCTTGTACTCCGCTTGGGTTAGCTGTGCTACTTGCTGAGCTTGCCATGGCGGCTGTCCAGTTGTATAATACGCCGTAAGTATCGTAATTGCTTGTTGCTTTGGCTGCATTTACATCTGTGCCGTCGTAACCATATACATAATAATATGAGCCTGCTACATCTTCAGAGCCATCTGCAACTTGATTTACACTTGGTAAGTAGGCAAGGTTTTCTGCCATCCACTCCTGACCTCCTATAATTATCGTTTGATATTCGGTGCTGTCTCTACTGTCAGTAAATGTACCATTGGTTGGTGTTACTATAAGATAGTCGGTTTTTGTTTCTGTGTCACTCCCAAATGCATTAGAAACAGTGAGTGAAACGGTATATGTCCCCTCGTTTTCATAAGTATGTGAGGGATTTTGTTCTGTACTTGTATTTCCATCTCCAAAGTCCCATTGCCAATCGGTTGGATCGTTTGTGCTAATATCCGTAAACTGCACAGTTTCCCCAAGGCTTATTTCAGTTTGATTGACATTAAAATCAGCTTGTGGAGATGATGAGTTGTTATCTTTTATGCAACGCACAGAGTGGCCGTTCGCCCTGCTGCCGCTGAACGCGTAGGCAGTGCTGCCGTCGAAGCCAAAGCCCCACGAACTGGTATTAGCTACGGAACTTGACCAATAGTAGCCGCGGGAACCCACATAGTCGAGCGAACCATTACCGCTGTTACGGCTGCCTGCCACGGGCAGTTTAAGCGGAGAGGCAAAAGCACCGGCTGCATCGTTAGAGCTCCAGCTTTCTCGTTCTGCAGCCAACTCTGCATCAGTTGGCATGCGGTAACCGCTTGGGCAAGGGTTATTAATGCCATTTACACCCTGCCAAAGGTTGTCATTTTGTGGGTTACGCCAATCGTAAT
This sequence comes from Bacteroidales bacterium, assembly GCA_027858835.1. Taxonomy (GTDB): domain Bacteria; phylum Bacteroidota; class Bacteroidia; order Bacteroidales; family ML635J-15; genus JAQIBY01. The sequence goes on from JAQIBY010000160.1 coordinate 4,582, forward strand.
CGTAAGGAATATTGGGTAGAAGAATAAAATCCCCATGTCCCGGGGTATCGCTTGTTGCCAATGTAGAAGTAGTTTCGCTTGTTCTTATTTGGTGTCCATCCGCTGCACGTCCCCACTGGAAAAGATCTCCGTAAGCATCGGCATCGGCACTGCTCGTGGCTGCTTGGGAGGCTCCGAGGTTGCGATCCATCCAAATTTCGCCTGTGGTGGGATTGGTTACTTCTACGACTTCAGTTTCTATTGGCAAAGTATTTGAAATGACAGTAATGTAATCGTTTTTCACTTCTGTGTCACTCCCCAATGCATTAGAAACAGTGAGAGAAACGGTATATGTCCCCTCATTTTCATATGTATGTGAGGGATTTTGCTCGGTACTAGCATTTCCATCTCCAAAGTCCCATTGCCAATCGGTTGGATTGTTTGTGCTAACATCTGTAAACTGCACACTTTCTCCAAGGCTTATTTCAGTTTGATTTGCATTAAAATCAGCTTGTGGAGATGATGGATTGTTATCTTTTATGCAACGAACAGAGAGTCCGTTCGCCCGGTTGTTGTTGGACATGGCGGCATTGCTGCTGTAGAAGCTTAGGAGTCTGGCGTCAGTAACAACTACCGTGCTTGACCAGTAGTAGCCGAAGCTACCCACAAGGCTAAGCGAGCCGATGTCGAAGCGGTAGCCTGCCACGGGCAATTTAAGTGGTGAGGCGAAAGCACCGGCTGCATTATTGCTGCTCCAGCTTGCTTTTTCTGCCCACCATTCTGCTTCGGTAGGTAAGCGGTAACCACTTGGGCAAGGGTTGTTGGTGCCACTTACTCCTTGCCAAAGGTTGTCGTTTTGTGGGTTGCGCCAGTCGTAAGGGCTACTGCCGGTTGTAATAAAATCGCCATGCCCGGGAGTATCGCTTGTTGCCAATGTAGGTGTTGTACCTGATGCTCTGCTTTCGTGCCCGTCGGCTGCACGCCCCCATTGATATAAATCACCGTAAGCATCGGAATCGGTACTGCTTGTGGCTACTTGTGATGCGCCGAGGTTGCGATCCATCCATATTTGTCCTGTGGTTGGATTGGTTACTTCTACGACTTCGGTTTCTGTATCGGTTGGCCAAGTATTTGAAATAACAGTAATGTAATCGCTTTTCACTTCTGTATCACTCCCAATTGCATTAGAAACAGTGAGAGAAACGGTATATGTCCCCTCATTTTCATAAGTATGTGAGGGATTTTGTTCGGTACTTGTATTTCCATCTCCAAAGTCCCATTGCCAATCGGTTGGATTGTTTGTGCTAATATCCGTAAACTGCACACTTTCTCCAAGGCTTATTTCAGTTTGATTTGCATTAAAATCAGCTTGTGGAGATGATGGGTTGTGTTCCTTAAGGCAACGAACAGAGCTTCCGAGCGCCCGGTTGTTGTTGGACATGTAGGCATCGCTGCTGTAGAAGCCCAAGAGTCTGGCGTCGGTACCAACTACCGTGCTTGACCAGTAGAGGCCCCAGGAACCCACATCGCCGAACGAATCATTGCCGTAGTAGCGGTAGCCTGCCACGGGCAATTTAAGAGGAGAGGCAAAAGCACCGGCTGCATTACTGCTGCTCCAGCTTGAACGTTCAGCTTCCCATTCCGCTTCTGTTGGCAGACGGTAACCACTCGGGCAAGGGTTGTTGGTGCCATTTACACCCTGCCATAAATTATCGTTTTGTGGGTTACGCCAGTCGTAAGGGCTGCTGCCAAACACGGCTAATATAAAGTTGCCGTGCCCGGGGGTATCGCTGTTACTTAAAGTACTTGACGTTCCAGATGTTCGCAATTGATGTCCGTCAGCGGCTCGTCCCCACTGGTATAAGTCGCCGTAAGCATCGGCATTCGTACTGCTTGTAGCAACTTGCGTAGCTCCGAGGTTGCGGTCCATCCATATCTGCCCGGTGGTTGGATTGGTTACTTCTACAACTTCAGTTTCTGTATCGATTGGCCAGGTATTTGAAATAACAGTAATGTAATCGTTTTTTACTTCTGTATCACTCCCAATTGCATTAGTAGCAGTGAGAGAAACGGTATATGTCCCCTCATTTTCATAAGTATGTGAGGGGTTTTGCTCGATACTAGCATTTCCATCTCCAAAATCCCATTGCCAATCGGTTGGATTGTTTGTGCTAACATCTGTAAACTGCACACTTTCTCCAAGGCTTATTTCAGTTTGATTTGCATTAAAATCAGCTTGTGGAGATGATGGATTGTTGTCTTTTATACAGCGTACAGAAAGCCCAAACGCCCTGTTGATATCATCAACATAAGCATTGCCAGCGAAAAAGTGTAAGTAGCTAATATTGTTACTACTTATAGTACTTGACCAATAATTGCCGTAGGAGCCTACACCAAAGAGTGTACCATCACTATAAACTCGGACGCCTGCCAAAGGTAGTTTAAGCGGAGAGGCAAAAGCACCAGCTGCACCGTTAGAGCTCCAGCTTTCTCGTTCTGCATCCAACTCTGCATCAGTTGGCAAACGGTAATCACTCGGGCAAGGGTTATTAATGCCATTTACACCCTGCCAAAGGTTGTCATTTTGTGGGTTACGCCAATCGTAAGGGGCATTGGTTGGAAGAATAAAAACATTATGACCGGGGTCGTCACTACTACTTAAGTTAAAAGTTATCCCAGAAGTTCTATTTTCATGTCCGTCTGCTGCTCGCCCCCACTGGTAGAGATCGCCGTAAGCATCGGCATCGGTACTGCTTGTAGCAACTTGCGTAGCTCCAAGGTTGCGGTCCATCCATATCTGTCCTGTTGTTGGATTGGTTACTTCTACAACTTCAGTTTCTGTATCGGTTGGCCAAGTATTTGAAATAACAGTAATGTAATCGTTTTTAACTTCTGTGTCACTCCCAATTGCATTAGAAACAGTGAGTGAAACGGTATATGTTCCCTCATTTTCATAAGTATGTGAGGGGTTTTGCTCTGTACTTGTATTCCCATCTCCAAAATCCCATTGCCAATCGGTTGGATTGTTTGTGCTAATATCGGTAAACTGCACACTTTCTCCAAGGCTTATTTCAGTTTGATTTGCATTAAAATCAGCTTGTGGAGATGATGAATAGTTATTCTTTATGCAGCGCACAGAAAATCCATTCTGATTACTTAACATATCATCTATCCAAATGCCATAAGCACTCATATTTAACAGAAAAGAATACCATGAGCTGGTAGTATTTGAAACTGTTGCACTCTGCCAGTAAGCATATTCCCCAACACTCCCAAACACGCCATTTTGACTACGAGCGCCCCCGGGCAGCGCTGTAAATCCTGTTTCGTTGGTTGCACCAGTATTTGGGCTACTCCAATGCGTTGTGCCTGTTTCTTTTAGTTTCCCTCCAGCTACGGTACTAAACAGAAGATCGGATAATTCTGCCCATTCAGCTTCACTTGGCAAATGCCACCCGGCAGGGCAAATACCCTGTACTCCACTTGGGTTATTCGTGCTGCTTTCTTCTCCATTCATGGCAGCAGACCAGTTGTATAATACGCCGTAAGTATCATAATTTTCAGTGGCTTTTGCTTCTGATACATCCGTCCCATCGTATCCATAAACATAATAATAAGAGCCTGCCACATCTTCTGAACCATCGGCAACTGCATTTACACTTGGCAAATATTTGAGATTTTCTGCCATCCAGGTTTGTTCCCCGATTGTTACAACAGCATAATTGTTCCCACCTAAATCTGTACATGGAACAAATTCAAAATTAACAGATTGTGTTTGTGTTGGAATGATCGTTAAAACCCGAGCATAATCACCGGAAACCCCTTTAAATAACAATCGTTCCCCGTCGTTGTATTGCATTTGCACAAGATTTTTTGTACTTTTTAATGCTGTTTGGGTTTGGGAATCTATCATTCCTTGGTCAATCGCTTTAATTGCAGGCGTTTTAGCGTCATCATTTGCTGAAATAAAATTTGCTGATGTTTGATGAGCACTTGTTATTACATTTACAGAATAAAACCCTTCAGAAAAACCGGAAATCTCAAAACCATTAATTCCTGTATGTATATCACCAGAATGATTGACGACAAGCCGACCATTCAAATCAAAAATTTCGATTTTCACATCATCAGATTTATCACTATAAAATTCTATTTTACTCGTTCCTTGCATCGGATTTGGATAGATGTTTAAATCTAAATTAACACCCGACGACGAGGAAATACCAACTGTCCCCACAAGATGCAAAATATCTGTCCCTGCTAATTCAAGCGTGGTACCTTGTGTTAGATTTTCAACAAATACTGTTTCCACATTCGTGCTTTCTCCTGATCCAGAAAAACTAATCTCATAATTTTGTGCATTTATCATTGTTGTGACAAATAATAATGCAATTATAAACGTCGCTTTTTTCATAGTATTAATTTAAGTTTAGATAAGTTCAATATATTTAAAAATCATATAATTACTCTCTTTAATTTTCATTGCATACTGTTTGTTTTTTCTTTTTGCATGTTAGCCAAGGTATTTACACACCTTCCTCCCACATGAGCCTTTAATTCAAACTTAAATTTATGTGTTAAGCATTTGCAAGTATTTGCAGGCATTTGTTAACGAGTTAGCTGGTTTTATCGCGAAAGATAGTAAAAATATGTAATAAAACAGGGCGTTTTGATATTATTTATCAATTTGGGGCTTAGGAATGTGCATCCTCCATGGATTAACAGCTTAAGTTAACAATCAGCATTCCGATTCGTAACCGAAGAGTCGCTTGGCTTTAATTAGTTCAGCAACCCGAATGGGCACGTAATGCTCCCACTCCGGATTTTGGGCACAAATCATATCCATTACGGCACGGGGAGTTTGTTTTATCATATTTGTTTTTCGAGCGGTAATATCAACAATGCGTGCAGATTCTATCAAATAATTTAACAAGGATTTTTCAGTGCAGGAGGGAATAATCGTTTCAGTCTTCAAAATTTGATTATCCTCATTAATCGCAGGATAAGCATAAAGTGTCGTGTTATTTGGAAACAACATGCCCATTGCCTGCAAAATTCCGCCCGGCAAATCATGGTAATAATTCGTTTGCATGACTTTTCGTAAGGTGTCAATTCCCAACACAATACGTAAATCCAAAATCTTGTGCCGAGTAAAATACTCACTGAGCTTATAGAATTCTTTAAAATCGGTAATCATCACATGCTGCCCGTTATCATTCAAAACATCCACCCTGTCAAGAAAATCTTTTTCATCAAAATTCCCGTCGGTTTCAATCTGATTGATTGTCATCTCGCAAAGTGTCACCGAATTTTCTTTAGTAAAATCCACCTCTTTCCTGAATTGAGCAGTGCCGGCACGCAACATATCAACAAGCGTGTAAGTTAATGGACGAAAGGTTCCGCGCAAAACCATCACATGTTTTTTGTAAAACAATTCGGCAGGACGCATGACTTTCCCGTTTCTGTCAAACAAACTCACGGATGTCATCCCATTTTTCACTAATTGCAAACTAAGCAGACGGTTATCCACATAATCCAAATCATCACCCTGCATGGTTAACATATTTACCTCAACACGGTCACGATCAAGATTATCCATAAGGGAGCGCAAAAATTCGTTTGGTCGCCGGTAATGATTAAAGCAAGCATAAATTAAATTGACACCGAGATTACCCAAGGTATATTGCTGCAAACTTGCATCATTTTCATGCAGAATGGCATGTAAAATCACGGTATTAACCGGACCGCCGGGTTTTAACTGAAATTTCATTCCCATCCAGCCATGCCCCTGATTAGTTTTGTGGAAATTTAGAATTTCTACGGTATTCGCAAAAACAAAAAAGACAGTATCCTTTCCTCGCTCTTTCGCCAGGGTTTTATCCAACTCACAATACTCACTATCAAGCATTTTCATCAATCGATCTTCCGACACATAGCGTCCGGGTTTGTGCTTATTATAAAGCGCATCGGAAAAGGTTTTATCGTAAGCAGATATTGATTTCGCAACCGTACCGGAAGCACCTCCAGCCTGAAAAAATGCTCTTGCAACTTCCTGTCCCCCACCAATTTCAGCAATAACACCGTACTTTTCTCGATCCAGGTTTATGCTAAGCGCTTTATTTTTAATGCTGAGTGATTTTTGCGACATGGCTTTTCTTTTAGGAACAAAATTCAAGGCAGGATGTTTTAATACCGATTATAACTCACAATTTCATCCATCGGTTTACGCATTTTTTCACGATGTTTTCCTTCCGGATATCCAAGCGAAATAATTAACATTGCCCGCTTCGATTTTGGAATATTGAGCATTTCCTTTACTTTTTTCTCATTAAACCAACCGATCATGCAAGTTCCTAAACCCTCTTCGGCTGCTTGCAAACAAAAATGTTCAGCCGCAATGCCGACATCCATAAGAATAAACTTTTTGTCGCGTACCATTTCACCGATTTTAGACGTAATATTGGGTTTTTCAAGTACTAAAACGACATGCACCGGCGCCTGTTTTGTCCAGTGATTAAGCGGCAATAATTTATTGGCGGTGGTATCGGCAATTTTGTTTTTCAACTCCACATCATCGACAACAATAAATTTCCAGGGTTGAGCATTGCAAGCCGATGGCGCTAATCTAGCTGCCTCCTGACATCGTTCAATCTTCGCTTTTTCGACCGATTTATCCGCATAATTTCGCTGCGATTGTCTTTGTTTTACAAGCTGTAAAAAACTACTCTCATTTTCCATAAAAATCACTTTATCAAGATAATATCTTTAAATGTTTTTCGCTTTTTGATATGATATTGCCACAAAATACTGCCTTTATAAAATCCCTTGCCGGACATTCCTGAAAAACCAGCTGTCATTTTTCGTTTTGCAAGCGTTTTCCGTCGTGTTGCCAAGACATTGCGCCATGCTTTACAAACTGCTCCGGCATCTTTAAATCGTCCGCTGAAAAGAAATACAAACATTGCCAGCATATCCAGAAAAAATCGGATAAACATCAAGCGAAATAATTGTCTTTTCGGAATGTTTTTCTGCAACATCCATAAATTATTTCGAAAATTCAAAAAAGTTTTTCTCGGATTATTTTTCGGCAAAGTTCCTCCCCCAACGTGATAAACAACCGACTGCGGAAGTGAAACCACACGATATCCGGCATTCTTTATTCGCCAGCACAAGTCAATTTCTTCCATATGTGCAAAGAAATCAACATCCAGTCCACCAAGCTCCAACCAAATCTTTCGACGAACAAACAAAGCAGCACCGGCACCCCAAAGCACATCTTCAATATCATCATATTGTCCGTGATCTTTTTCTAAGCTTTCAAAAATCCGTCCGCGACAAAACGGATACCCGAACTTATCGATATATCCACCTGCGGCCGAAGCATATTCAAAATATTCAGGATGCTTTTGATCCAATAGTTTTGATGAAACGGCTGCTACAGCTTTGTTTTCTGCAAAATAATCTAAAACCCGGGGCAGCCATTCATTCCGAATTTCCACATCAGAATTAAGCAGACAAATGATTTCGTCGTTTAATTGCTCAAAGACTAAATTATATCCGCCGGCAAATCCATGATTTTCAGTGAACTTCAACACATCAAGCTCCGGATAATTTACTGCCAACCACTCTAAGGAATCGTCACTGCTTGCATTATCGGCAATCACAACACGTACACCCTCATGCGCAGAATATTTTACCACTCCGGGCAAAAAGCGCTCAAGGAAATGTCTTCCGTTCCAGTTTAATATGACAACTGCGAGAGTTTGCGCCATAATTACAATAAATCAGATGCAAGTTCGGCGAGATGTGAGCGTTCTCCTTTCACCAAATTTACGTGAGCAAAAATTGACTGTCCTTTCATTTTCGATGCCAAATAAGACAAACCATTGGATTTCAAATCCAGATAAGGAGAGTCAATTTGCTGAATATCTCCAGTAAAAATCACTTTTGTACCTTCGCCGGCACGTGTAATAATGGTTTTCACTTCGTGAGGTGTCAAATTTTGTGCTTCATCAATTATCATGAAGACTTTTGAAAGACTCCGACCACGTATATAAGCCAATGCCTCAATAACCAACTTTCCATTATTCAGCATGTCTTCAATACGAGTAAAATCCTGACTTGTCGGTTTAAAATTATGTTTAATTACAGACAAATTATCAAACAAGGGCTGCATGTAAGGCGAAATTTTTTCACGTGCATCACCCGGCAAATATCCCAAATCACGATTTGAAAGGGAAACAATTGGTCTTGCAAGATAAATTTGGTGGTAATCACGACGTTGCTCCAAAGCAGTTGCCAGAGCAAGTAAGGTTTTTCCGGTACCGGCTTTTCCTGTTATCGCAATAAGTTGAATTTCAGGACGCATCAAAGCATCCATAGCGAAAGTCTGCTCGGCATTGCGAGGTTCAATCCCATAAGCATTCCGCTTTTCAACCCGGCTAATGCGTTTTTCCTCAATATTGTAATGTGCTAAGGCAGATTGAGAACCATTTTTCAAAATAAAATAATGATTGGCAACTGGTTCATTGTCAAATTGAAATTCTTCAAGCGAAATGCCATCATTAACTTCATACAACTTACTAATAAGTTCAGGTGCGACACCATTAATAGTGGCAGCATCAGCTTGAATCTGCTCGACATCTGTAATTTTATCATTTTGATAATCCTGAGCTTTTAAACCCATGGATTTGGCTTTCATTCGCAAATTAATGTCTTTGGTCACCAAAATTACCTGATGCGTCGGTTGTTTGCCAGCCCAATACTCTGCAATTGCCAGAATTCGGTGATCCGGGACATGTTCAGGAAATGAATTTGCCAATTCTTTGCTAAAGGCTTTTCCGGTTTCTATAATTAGATTGCCGAGTCCGTCACCGAGTGGGATTCCGGCTTGCAAATCTTTATCGCCGCTTAAATCATCAAGTACGCGAGTGAATTCTCTGGCATGAAAATTAATTAAATCATTTCCTTTTTTGAAATGATCAAGCTCTTCTAATACCACGATGGGTAGTATGATATCGTTTTCCTGAAATTTAAAAATCGAATTATAATCGTGTAATAACACATTGGTATCTAACACGAAAATTTTCTTGGTTTTATCTGTCATAATTTTGATTTTATTTTACTTCTGTAAGGTAAAAACTTTTAAGATTTCTCCCTTCGCTCGAAATGACACAGCACTCAGCGTGTTTGGGAGAGGAGTGGGGGCGTTGTGGCCCACCCACAACCAGCCCAACCGCCCAACAACCACAACCAATATAGACGTT
>JAQIBY010000054.1 GCA_027858835.1 Bacteroidales bacterium
GAATTAAAGCTTTCCATGATGCATTTGATGTGAAAGAAGGAGACCCAATGTACTTGCCAGAAGAAGAATGGACTCAAATCTGGTAATCGCATAATAAATATTCCTAAAAAGCCATGTCATTAGATGTGGCTTTTTTTATTTTGTTGATTTTGTCAGTAATGACAACTTGATTAACTTTGGCAGATTATTAGAATTATAAAATTATGGGACTGAATTGCGGAATCATCGGACTTGCCAACAGCGGGAAAACAACCCTCTTTAATTGCATGTCCAATACAAAAGCAGAGGCAACAAGTTATGCCTTTGCAACCAACAAATCAAATATCGGCGTAATTTCTGTGCCCGATCCCCGTTTGGATGTGTTGACAGAATTGCAACCCACAGATAAAGTGGTTCCTGCAACAGTTGATATTGTTGATGTTCCCGGTTTAACAAAGGGATCCAGTCGGGGAGAAGGAGTTGGAAATGCCTTTTTGAACGATATCAAAAGTGCAGACGCGTTAATTTATGTGCTTCGTTGTTTCGATGATGAAAACCTTCCCCATATGGACGGGTCAGTAAATCCGGTTCGCGATTGGGAAACTGTGAATTTTGAATTGCAAATTAAAGATATTGATACCATTGAGCGCAAAATTGCCAGAAGTGAAAAGCTCATAAAAACAGGAAATAAAGATGCCAAAAAGGATATTGAAATCCTGACGGTGTATAAAGATCATCTTGAAGATTTCTTGCCTGCACGTACAGCTCCGGTTTCTAAAGACGATGCAAAAGTGATTGATGATTTGTTTCTTTATTCGGCAAAACCCGTTATGGTGGTTTGCAATGTGAATGATGATGCCGCTTTGGAAGATAACGAATATGTTAAATCAGTTCGTGAAGCTTTGACAGATGAGGATATCAAAGTTTTGCGCATTGCCGCAGGCATCGAATCTGAAATTGCTGATTTGGATGATAAAGCTGAGCAATTGGAGTTTTTATCAGATTACGGATTAACTGAGCCTTCTGTTAATTTGCTTATCCGCGAAGCTTATGATTTGTTGAATCTGCAATCATTTTTCACCATTGGGAAAGAAGAAAATCGTGCCTGGACAATCCGTAAAGGAATGACAGCCCCACAGGCGGCCGGTGTAATTCACTCTGATTTGGAAAAAGGCTTTATTCGTTCCGAAGTCATGAAGTACGAGGATTTTATTGAGTTAAAAACCGAAAATGCCGTGAAAGACGCCGGAAAATTTCATGTAGAAGGGAAAAATTACATTGTACAGGATGGTGATATTTTACACATCCGATTTAACGTTTAACACGAAAACACATGAAAATTCAATCTGTTTGGCAGGGTGGTTTTAAATCCGTTGTCGAGAATTTTAGAGGACACGAATTTGCTGTAGATTTGCCCATGCTGCAACATGGCGAAAACGAGGGTCCTATTGCCGTTGAGGCTTTTGTAATGAGTTTTGCGGGTTGCATTACCACTTATTATGCAAAAATGGCAAAAAAGCTCAATTTTGATTTGGACGAAATGCGTTGTGATGTCAAAGCGGAAAGTAACAATCAAACCATTGAATACATTGAGTTAATTTTGCATGTTAAAGCAAATGCATCAAAAGAAAAAAAGCAACAAGCCTTTGATTTGACCTGTAATAATTGTCCGGCAGGGATTATTTTGCGCAGAGCCGGAGTTATCATTGAGTCCGCTTTAGATATTTTACCCGACGAAAAATAAGACAATATCATGGCAGAAAAACCATCAGTACCAAAAGGAACAAGGGATTTTACTCCCGAAGAAATGCTTCGGAGAAATTATATATTTAATACCATTCGCACTGTGTTTGAGCGTTACGCTTACGTACCGATTGAAACGCCTGCAATGGAAAAACTCAGTACTTTACTCGGAAAGTATGGAGATGAAGGTGATAAGCTACTTTTTAAAGTGTTGAATTCCGGAGATTATCTGAAAAAAGTTCAGGATAATGAACTTGCTGAGCGTAATCCCAATGCTTTGGTGTCCAAAATTAGTGAAAAAGGCTTGCGTTACGATTTGACGGTGCCATTCGCCCGTTTTGTGGTGCAGCATCAGAATGAATTAACTTTTCCGTTTAAACGCTACCAAATTCAACCGGTTTGGCGTGCAGACAGACCCCAGAAAGGACGCTATCGTGAATTTTATCAATGCGATGTGGATGTAATTGGTTCCGATTCATTATTGAATGAATTTGAATTGGTTCAAATCATTGACGAAGTCTTTACTTTACTTAATGTGCCGGTAATTATCAAAATAAACAATCGAAAAATTTTGTTGGGAATTGCGGAAAGTATGGGGCTTGAATCGCAATTTATGAATATTACCGTTGCCATTGATAAGCTGGACAAAATCGGAGAGGAGAAAGTGGTAGAAGAGCTCTGCGGATTTTATATCGACGAAAGTAAAGCAAAAGCATTGCTCGAGTTTTTTACCGCAAACGGTGATTTTATTTCGAAACTGCAGCTTCTAAAAACTCGCCTTTCGAATTCAGAAAGTGGACAGAAAGGCATTGCAGAAATTGAGCGCTTGTGGGATTATTTTTCGGCTGCAAATTTTAATGCTGAAATTGAGCTGGATTTAAGTCTTGCTCGTGGCTTGAATTATTACACTGGTGCTATTTTTGAGGTGAAAGCCCGCGACGTGCAAATCGGTTCAATATGCGGCGGCGGTCGTTACGATGACTTAACCGGAATTTTCGGATTGGAAGACATGTCCGGTGTCGGTGTGTCTTTTGGTGCTGACCGGATTTATGATGTGCTTTTGCAGTCTGATCGTTTTCCTGAAGCAGAGATGAAACAGAGCGATGTACTTTTCATTAACTTTGGTGAAAAGGAAGAGGCGTACTGCTTGCCTATTCTTGCAGATTTGCGGAAACTTGACTTGCGCGCAGAAATTTATCCCGATGCTGCTAAAATGAAAAAGCAAATGAAATATGCGGATAAAAAGCAAATTCCTTGGGTTATAATGGTGGGAGAAGAAGAAATGAATTCCGGAAAACTCAAACTGAAGAATATGCAATCAGGCGAAGAAGCTTTGCTAACCCGTCAAGAAATACTTGAGAAATTTAAATAAAGTTGTGCTAAACAGCATCATAGAGAGCCTTACGTTTGTGAGGCTTTTTTGTTGAGTTTAGTAAGATTGTGACATAAGCTATTCTCAATAAATACTTTTTCAGAATAAGTGTTACAGAAAAACAGTAAAAAATCTAATTTATCACTTTAAAGTCTTTTGCTTTCAGAATCTGATTTCTCCTGTTTTCTGGACAGGACACCCATTTTTTCAAACAAAAATAAGTTAATTGCTTGTTTTCCTGTTTTGTTCACCGCAACGACGATCCAAAAAAGCATGCCTGATTATCAGTAAATTATGTTTTTAAAATTTGAATTTGGGTGACCCGTCCACAATTTGGGGCTGATTTACCCAACAGTTCAATAAAAATGAACGGTATGTATCCATAAGCTTAATGTATTTAACTTGGGATTTTATTATGATATTAACATATGTTTTTTAGTGGTTAAACGGACAATGATTTTGACTTCCTTTCTTTTCACAAAAATACCTAATAAATATTAAAATTGTTTTTATCCCGAACACTCAAAAAATAATATTTAGTGATTCGGGAACCAAAACAGAAAGAAACAACGCGATTAAACCTAATTATTAGCAAGTTTTTCGCCTTCCTTTTTTTCTTAGTCAAAAAAAGGAAGCAAAAAAGACAAGGCAGCACCGACAGCCATACCCTCTCTGCCGGATTTTTGTAAA
>JAQIBY010000093.1 GCA_027858835.1 Bacteroidales bacterium
GAATTAAAATTGATGAGATTCCTAACCGCTGGCTAGCGGTTCGGATTGACATGGTGTTATGTCGTTGTGGAGGGACTTGGGGGCGGCGACGCCGCCACAAAGTCCCTCCACTTCCAAATACTCTGAAAGCCGCGTCATTTCGAACCGCTAGCCAGCGGTGAGAAATCTGTATGGTTTTACCGGACAACAGTGATTTTATTATATTTATAATGGTTTTCTTCACGGAATTTGGCATAAAAATTAATGGTCACATTTCACATGTGACCATTAATTCATCTTTTTTTAGTGGTTTTGATGACTATCATGGTCATCCATATCCTTTTCTGTTTCGCTGCGATCGTATTGGCAGCAGGCTGGAAGGCCATCATACACATTATCTTTTGCTTTGTGCATGGGCGTGTCATGCCCAACTTCAGCAATCGCCATCTGAACCTTGTTTACACTTGTTTCTGATTCATCATAACTAAGCAGAAGCATTTCATTTTCCTGTTTCCAGTCAGCTTCAGATACACCATCTACTGCGAGGGCGATATTTTCAATGCGGTCTTCGCACATGTCGCAGTTGCCTCTGACTTCAAAACTTGCCTCTGCTATTTCGGTTGAGGTTTTCTGATTGTTCTTATCTGTGGTTGATGAGCCACAAGATATCATAAAAATAGCGCTGATTACAACAACTCCTAAACTAATAACTTTCGTTTTCATAATATTACAATTTTAAAGATTAAACATTTATTTGATTTCTTTGGTGACTTCGCCGCACGTAAGCATTGAACTTCCAAAGTAGGGATTTTTGATTTCTTTTTCTGAACTCAGCCAGTCTGCACCTTTGTTATTATCGGCCATGGGACAATGCTGCACATAAATAGTTTCATCAAGCGGATCAAATGCATCTGTCATATCAATCATCGTAGCAGAAACCGTTTGAAAGGATTTGCGGAGCTTTTCAATGTTTAAATGATACAGAACATGTTGTAGTCCTTCATTCAGTGTCTCCTGATAATCCATCCATGCATTGTGAGCATCGCCTGTAAACATGCCCATGTCTATTTTATCTAGTGCTGTTTTCATGCTTGCAGCCGATTGTTTTGCCTTGTTGAAATCATCATTAGACAGGGCCTCTTTCCACTGTAAATATGCTCTATATAATGGCTGCAATGCGTCGCGGGCGTTTTTATCAATGGACAGGGATGCTGTCGATTTTTGCTTTTCTTCCGGCTGGCTGCCTGATGCACTTTCAACTGTAACCGGACTTCCATGATTGTGCCCTGTCATTGCCTGTCCGCCTTCGGGACTCATCATGCTTGGTTTTCCGGCCAATTGGGCTGCAGCATCAATGCTAAATGTCCCATTTACTGCAATTTCCTCGCCTTCCTGAAGCCCCTGCTCAACCACGTAACTATCTCCCAAAGCCGGGCCAAGTGTGATTTCACGCATAATAAAAGTAACACTCTGCTCGGATGTTGTTTTGATGTAAACCACCGAGCGTTTACCTGTCCACATGACAGCTGTTTTTGGCACAACTAGTGAATTCGGTTTTCCGGACAATTTGGCTTCAACCACGCCTGAGACAAACATTTCAGGTTTTAAATTTCCGTTTGGATTTTTATACTCCAGCCTTGCTTTTGCGACCCTTGTTTTTGGGTCAATCACCGGATCGATATAGGAGATTTTGCCTTCATAGTTTTCTCCGGGTTGTGAGGCCACTGAAAACCTGAGTTTATCGTCTCTTTTCACCCACACTATGTCCGATTCATACACATCAAATAAAACCCAGACTTTTGAAAGGTCGGTGATCTCATAAATTGCTTCTCCTTCTCGGATATAATCGCCCGGCTTGACCATTTTTTCGGTCAGATATCCGGAAACATCCGCTTGCACAGGAAATTCTTCTTGTATTTCTCCTGATATCAAGATTTCTTCAATTTGTTTGTCTGAGAGTTTCCAATTTTTCAGCTTTTCTTTGGCAGCAGCGAATAATTGAGGCTGGGTTTCCGATATTTTCCTTGCCTCAAGCAATTCTTCCTGTGCGGTGATCAGCTCGGGGGAATATACTTGAGCAATGGTTTGTCCCTTACGCACATATTCACCGGTAAAATTAACCAGTAGCTTTTCTATCCTGCCCGGAATATGTAAGGATTGTGAGTAAACTAAACGTTCATCGGCTTGTACTTTGCCATTCAACCGTATTTGTTTTACCGCTTCTGTTTTTTCAACCACGGCAGTTCTGATATCGGCCAATTGCATGGCTGTCGGCGACATGGAAATCGCCCTTGGGTCTATATCCTCATTTTGCTCATTATCTAACGGGATTAAGTCCATCCCGCAAATGGGGCAATCACCTGGTTCTTCCTGTCGGATTTGCGGGTGCATAGAACATGTCCAGACAGTTTCTTTGGCTATTTCTGTTTCATCCTGCTGCTGAGTTTCAGGTGAACTGCTTTTGTCGAGGCCGAATATCAGCCATCCCGCTAGGAAGCCAACAAATAAGGTGGCTGCGGCTATTATTATCGTCTTTTTATTGATTGTTTTCATTGGTGTATGTTTTTGATGTTAAATAATTAATCTTAGCTACGGCAATTTGATATTGAGTTAAAGCTGTAGCCTTCATTTTCTGATATTTCAGTAATTGTTGTTGCATCCTCAAAACCTCCTCGAATTCTTTTCCTGAATTCCCATAGGAAGTAAACAGTAAATTCAGGGATTGCTCAGACAATTGTACCTGCTTTTCGTACAGAGACAAAAGCTCCTCCTGTTGTTGAACTTCAAACCAGGCCACCTCATAATCTGATACAAGGGTGTTGATGGTTTCTTCTTTTTGTAGCGCATAGCTTTCCTGCATTAGCCGGGCTTCTTTTACCGAAGCATTGTATTTGCCTCTGAAAATTGGAATGCTCAGGCTTACCATTGGCATGAATGCGTCTTTGCCATTATCGGCGGTGGATATATCGCTTCGTTTTCCAACAACAACATAATCCAGGCCAATGCCTAATTTGGGAAGGCCCTGCTTCTGTGCAGCATTCTCTGCGGCTTCACTTGCCTGTATTCTCAAATCAAGGGCTTTTAATCTGGGGTTATCAGCAATCAATGAATCTTTTCTAAAGCCAGGCTGCAATGAGTTGGTAGTCAGCGTGTCGCTAATTGTCACCACTTCGTTTTCGGGTTTATTAAGCAATTTGTTGAACGTGCTTGTTATTGGTTTTTCCTTTTTTATGAGTATGCTCAGATTGCTTTGTGCATCTTTCAGCATAATATCCACACGCAACACATCTACCATGCTGCCGTTTCCGTTTTTAAATTTCTGGTTTGCGATGATTTTGTATGATTCAAGAATTCTGATATTTTCCTGTTCAATGCGAATCCATTCCTGCAGCTCAACCAATGGATAATAGGCAGAAGCGACCCGAAAATATAGTTTATTCCGTGCATCAATAAATTGTTGAAATTTCGATTCTGCCATCAGTGATGCTGCATCACCCTGTGCCTTTAATGTACCGAACCATGGTAACATCTGACTCAATGAAAATTTTGCACGCTGCGGACCAATCCTTGTTTCTACGGGCGAAATAAAATATCCGAATGAAAATTCCGGGTCGGGCAGAGCATTGACCTGCGGTACTTTCTGCAAAGCCGCCTCATATTCTTTGTACAATGCCTGCAAACCCGGGTTATTTTCAGCAGCAATTTGAAAATAATCGTCCGGGGACTGTGCGAAACTCAATGTGCCAAACATCAGCGTAAGCGTTATGAATGTGATATATCGTTTCATGATTTTGATTTTTTAAGTTTATACTCTTCACGTGCGGAATAAAGCGTTGGAACAATATAATATGTAATTGCTGCTATGATCATTCCACCAAAAGCCGGAATGGCCATAGGCACCATAATGTCTGCACCACGCCCGGTTGACGTAAGTATGGGCAGGAGTGCAATGATGGTGGTTGTAGTGGTCATAACGGCCGGTCTGATTCTTCTTTGCCCGGCCTCCACAACGGCTGCCCTGATTTCATCAACTGTTTTGGTGGGGTTTTGTTTGAAACTCTGGTCTAAATACGTCCCCATCAACACACCGTCATCGGTAGCAAGACCAAAGAGTGCAATAAAACCAACCCATACGGCGACACTCAAATTGACTGTGTTCATCTGGAAAAGGTCTCTCATGTTCATACCAAAAACCGAAAAATCACCAAACCATCCCTGACCGTAAAGCCAAAGCATGATAAATCCACCGCTAAAGGCCATCGCCACTCCTGAAAATATCATGAGTGAGGTTGATACCGATTTGAATTGGAAATAGAGTATCAGGAAAATGATGATAAATACCAGGGGAACGATGATGCTTAGGCGTTTTTCAGCTCGCACCTGGTTTTCGTAGCTGCCGGAAAATTTGTAACTCACCCCGGCCGGTACCAGCAATTCGCCGGCATCAATTTTTTGCTGAATCATAGCCTGTGCATCGTTCACCACATCTACCTCAGCAAAGCCATCATTTTTGTCAAACAACACATAGCCAATCAAAAAAGTGTTTTCACTTTTGATGGCCTGCGGTCCCCGAACATATTCAATATCCACAACCTGACTCAAAGGTATTTGTGCCCCTGTGGGTGTTGCAATCGAAATGTTTTTAAGCGATTCAGGATTATCCCTGAGTTCTCTCGGATAACGAACCCGTACGGGAAAGCGTTCACGCCCTTCTACTGTGGAAGTTACTTTCATGCCACCGATAGCGGTTTCAATGGTTTGTTGCACATCTTCAATCTGTAATCCATAGCGTGAAATTTTATCCCTGTCAATATTTAGGTGGATATATGGTTTTCCTACGATGCGGTCGGCAAAGACAGCTTCTTCTTTTACCGATGGGACTTGTTTCAAAATGCCTTCTAGCTTCATCCCAAAGTCCTCAATGGTTGCAAGGTCGGGACCGGAGACTTTAATGCCCATGGGTGCCCTCATGCCGGTTTGCAGCATCACCAAGCGGGTTTCTATGGGTTGCAGTTTTGGCGCAGAAGTAACGCCGGGAATCTTTGTTACTGCAACAATTTCTTCCCAGATATCATCGGCTGATTGAATGTGTTCGCGCCAGTTTCTGAAGTAACTCCCATTATCATCCGCAATCAATTGTGAAGCTGAAATACCTTGTTCAAGCATTTCATGATTGGTGAGATGCTCGCCATTTTTTAAGATATAACGACGGTTATTGTCTGTTTTAAATCGTTTGCGATGGCCTTTTTTATTGAGAGCATACTCGGACTTGTAATTGATGACATTCTCGTACATGGAAATGGGTGCGGGGTCAAGTGCCGATTCAACTCGGCCTGCTTTTCCTACGGCAAGTTCCACTTCCGGTATATTTGTCAGCAACATATCCAGTTGCGCCAGTACTTTTTTGTTGTATTCCATGCCGGAGTGGGGCATGGACGTGGGCATCAGTAAAAAGCTGCCTTCATCCAGCGATGGCATGAACTCTTTCCCGATTCCGGGGAATGTGTGTGCCATGCTTGACCAGACCGACGTTTTTTGGATGTTCCATCCGATTTTATCTGCCCCTTTGGCTACAAATCCGAAAATGCTTGAAAAGCCCAGCCAGACATTCAGGGCAAACAATATCAGCAATACCGGAAGCATTAAAAACTTTACTTTGTTATTTAATATCCAGCGTAAAATTTTGGTATAAGAGGATTTTAATAAGCTAAATGCTCCCATAATCAGCCCAACCAGCATGGCCACAAAAATAAAGTTGATCAGCTCACTTTTTGCGGCGCCCAGAGGCAGCCAGTATTTTGCCAGCAACCAGGTAACCCCGGCAATCACAACAATCAGCTCCATATTTTTAAGTGTCTGGCGGAAAATGGGTTTTTTAAACAGCTTTTTGTCTTTGATGAGCGGTTTAAGAAACGGAATGCCGCCAAATAAAATCAGTAGGATGCCTGCCCAGGTAACACCGGCAAACAATCCGGTGATGCCCGCCACGATAAGCAACAAATTTATCCATTTGCTGTGTCTGGGATTTTTAATTTTAATTCCAAAAAACCAATGTGCTAGGGCGGGTAAGATCATGAGTGATACAATCAGTGCAGCCACCAGAGCGAATGTTTTGGTGAATGCCAGCGGTCCGAACAGTTTGCCCTCGGCAGCCTGCATGGTAAAAACAGGAATAAAGCTCACGATGGTGGTTGAAACTGCAGTAAGTATTGCTGAACTCACTTCGGATGCACCATTATAAATTGTTGAAATCAACTTTTGTTCAGGTGGAGCTTCGTCTATGTGTTTTATGATGTTTTCTGATAGAATAATCCCCAAATCGACCATCGTGCCTATGGCAATAGCAATCCCTGACAGTGACACAATATTAGCATCTACACCAAAATAGCGCATGGCAATAAAAACCATGAGCACTGCAATGGGCAACAAGCTAGATATCAGTAATGATGCCCGTAGATTGTATATCATGACAATGATGACCAATATAGTGATGAGAATCTGGAGCGAAAGGGCTCCTTCCAGTGTGCCGAGGGTTTCATAAATTAGCTCGGAACGATCGTAGAAGGGAACAATGGTAAGCTGGCTTTCAACTCCATTTGCCAGTGTTTTGCTGGGTAGCCCGGGGGATATTTCTTTGATTTTTTCTTTTACATTGTTAATGACTTCTAAGGGATTGGCTCCGTAACGTGCCACCACCACGCCACCAACTACCTCAGCTCCGTCTTTATCCAGAATGCCGCGGCGTGAAGCAGGGCCGAGGCTAACCACAGCAATGTCCTTAATTCTTATTGGCACATTGTTCTGCACGGCAACGACGGCTTTCTCGATATCTTCTGTTTTTTCAACATAACCCAGCCCACGCACCAGGTATTCCGCCTGGTTGATTTCAATGGTTTTTGCTCCAACATCGCGGTTGGAATTCCTGACAGCCTGCATTACCTTATGTAGTGGGATATTGTAAGATTGTAATGCATCGGGATTGACATCTATCTGGTATTCCTGCACATATCCTCCTACAGAGGCCACCTCAGATACGCCTTCAGTTGCATTCAGTCCGTATTTTACGTAGAAATCCTGCACGGTGCGTACCTCATGCAAATCCCATCCCCCAGTCGGGTTTCCGTCTTTATCACGGCCCTCCAGAGTGTACCAATATACCTGACCCAAGGCTGTTGCATCGGGACCTAGGGTTGGTTGAACATCATCGGGCAAAAGTCCTGAAGGAAGCGAATTTAACTTTTCAAGGATACGGGAACGTGACCAGTAAAATTCTATATCCTCACTGAAAATGATGTATATGCTTGAAAAACCAAAGATGGAGGAACTCCGGATGGTTTCTACACCGGGAATGCCGAGCAGATAGGTTGTTAAAGGATAGGAAATCTGGTCTTCAATATCCTGTGGCGAGCGACCCGGCCATTCTGTGAAAACAATTTGCTGGTTTTTGCCAATGTCGGGTATAGCATCGACAGAAACAGGGTCTGAGGGTAGTCCCTCGATTTCCCAGCCAAAAGGAGCGGTAGCAATACCCCAAGTTACCAGACCCGCGAGAATAAGCATGGTAACCAACTTGTTCTCTAAGAAATACTTAAGAATTTTATTAAGCATAATATATTGATTTAATACGAATTGTGATTTTTAAAATGTGCATAGCACTATCGGGAATGCTACAATTTGTAGCATAGAATCAGTCATTCAGAAAAAAAATCAACACAAAATTGATTGAAAAAGCACTTGTATGTCCTTTTCAATTGGAGGAGAATGATATTTTGTATAAAACTGTTTAGTTGATTTTGGAAATAAATCCAAATTCAATTTAGTATAAATAATTGCTGCGGCAAAATCAAAACTAAAAGCTATTTGTGTTGCATCGTTTACAAATTCAGCCGTTGACAGAAATGTATGATACTGGTTTGCGCAGCAGGGAGTCTTATCAAAGCCGGCGTCATTGGAATTGTGACTCTTCGAAACATCGCAGGATTTCTCCATTTCCATCATGTCACATCCAAGCTGCGTTTCACTAAACAATACTTTCGATTCCACGGCTTTTCCACCACAAAAGTGTGTGCCGATTGTAAAACTTCCTTGGCTTGCCAATAGGATAAAAGATAACAATATGCTTAAACCTTTTTTCATTATAACATATAAACAATGATTTATTAAAAAAGTTTTATTGAAGTAGAAGTTTATAAAAAAGCTATGTGTTCTTAATCTTTAATTTGATTGCAGTTTGTTTGTCAAAGAATTAAATACTGACACAGTTTTGTTTTAAATTATTGTGCTGCAAGATATTTTTCTACATCCAATGCGGCTTTGCATCCTGATCCGGCGGCGGTAATTGCTTGACGGTAAATAGAATCCTGCACGTCACCACATGCAAATATACCCGGCACGTTTGTTTTTGAGGTTCCGGGAATGGTTTTAATGTATCCGACTTCATCGGTATCAAGATAATCTTTAAATGGTCCGCTATTTGGCGTGTGTCCGATTGCTAAGAAGAATCCGTCGATATCAATTTTTACGTCTTCGCCGATTTCTTCATTGTGTAAAAGCGCTCCGGTTACACCCATATCGTCACCGAGAACTTCTTTAGTGGTGTGTCGATAAAGAATTTCAATGTTTTCTGTTTTTTCAACGCGTTCTACCATTACTTTTGAGGCTCTCATGTAATCTTTACGGATAATGAGATAAACTTTTTTTGCCAAGCCTGCGAGATAATGTGCTTCTTCAGCAGCAGAATCGCCACCACCAACAACGGCAACATCTTTTCCTTTGTAAAAGAATCCGTCACATGTTGCACATGCAGAAACGCCGCGTCCTTTAAAATTTTCTTCGGATTCCATGCCGAGATATTTTGCGGTTGCTCCTGTTGCAATAATTACGGTATCTGCTTCCAGATCAATTCCTGGGTCTCCTTTAATTTTAAAGGGTTTTTGATTGAAATCTGCTTCGGTAACCAACCCCCAACGGACTTCAGTTCCAAATCGTTCTGCTTGTTTTTTCAGGTCTTCCATCATTGCAGTCCCCGTAATTCCCTCAGGATATCCGGGAAAGTTTTCGACATCTGTTGTGGTTGTTAATTGGCCGCCGGGTTGTAATCCTTCAATAATAACAGGATTCATATTTGCTCTAGCTGCATAAATGGCAGCAGTATAAGCGGCTGGTCCTGATCCGATAATAAGACATTTGATTTTTTCCATAATGCGATTTAATTGTGATTGTGAAAAATGAATAATGTGGGTTAACAAAAATAGTCAAATTATGTTCATTCACGAACTAAACTGTTGTCTATTGTTACGGTTTTAATGTTTGCGCCGTATCCTGCCCAAATTCCATCGCAATTATCACCGACAATATTTGATTTTAAGCTTGCCGGATTTGTAAATGGATTGCCTGCAGTATTTAAGTGTTTTATAAATGATGTCCAAAAGATGAAAGTTGCGACATCTACACTGCTTAGCTTTATGTTTACGGTGCTTCCGAATTCATAAAATGCTTTTTGATTGAAATCATTCTGTCCTTCTGAATTTGTCTGAAAAAAATCATTTCCATCGTAAGATTTCAGCAATGGGAAATATCGGATTGTATCCCCATCAAGTTGTTCATCATCGAAAATGTAAGAGCCATAATAAGGAGGATTGTAAGCAAATTGCTCATCGACAACCAAGGTTTCAATGGTGTAAAAATTTCTTATTCCAGCCGGATCCATGTATAAGAATCCAAGCGTGCCGAGCGTGTCATTGTCTTCATTGAAATCAAACCAAATGCTGTCAATTGAAACTGCTTCCGGAATGATAGTTTCAGACCAGTAATCCTTTCCTTTGTACTGAATGTCTAAACGATAGCTTTGTCCCTCTTGTCCTACAATATTTCTTGCCTGATAACCAAAGTTTGGGAATTCGAAAAAGTTAATTGTGGGAATCAGTGTATCAACAAAGTTACTTCCATCAGTAACGGTCATGACAATAGTGCTATCATAAATAAGTCCCATGCTGTTTTCAAGTGCTTGTATAATTTCCTGAATGTCAGAACTATCATCGAGTTCAGGAATGTTGACAGGCTCAAAATAGCCAATGTTTCTGCTCAGAAAAATGAATGGGTTTTCGCCGGTTTCAATTTTTCCTTGAACGATAAGTTTTTCTTCGGGTGTGGGTAAGTCAACGGTAATGTCGGTTTCACATGAAAATATAAAAATGCTGACAAGTATGATTGCAAATATTTTGAGTGTTGTTTTCATTTGATTAAAATTTAAAATTCCAGGTTACTGCCGGTAAAATTGGGAAAAGTGAAACTTGTTTTGCACTGGTTTGGAATGTGCCGTCTGAGGCATCTCCTTCGTAATCGAAATAAATGAAATACGGATTTTTTCGATTATAGACATTGTATATGGAGAAATTCCAGGATGACTCCCAATTTTTAGTTTGTTTTGTAATCCATGTTACTGACAGGTCTAAACGGTGATATGGATCCATGCGATATGAGTTTCTCGGTCCGTACTCTTCAATAATTTCGCCGTTGATTGAGTATCGGGCAACCGGCAGGGTCGTGGTGTTTCCTGTGGCATAAACAAAGACTGCTGAGGCAGAAAGTTTTTCGTTAATTTGATAACTCAATGTCAAAGAAAGGTCGTGTCGTCTGTCATATTTTGCCGGGAAAATTTCTCCCTCATTGATTTCATCAAATTGTCTGTCTGTTTTTGATAATGTGTAACCAATCCATCCTGTTAAGTTGCCGTAGCGTTTTTTAATAAATAATTCCAAACCGTATGATTGTCCTGTACCGGAGACAAAATAATTATCTGCGTTATCATTGAGTTGATCCATTGGTAATGCACCGTCCGCATATTCTATCAGATTGTCCATGTTTTTATAATAGATTTGCAAGGATGTTTCAAACAGATTATCACTGAAATTTCTGAAATAACCAATGGAATATTGTGCGCCGATTTGTGGTTTTACAAGATCTGAACTCGGAACCCAAAGGTCGGTTGGGAGAGTAGATGCCGATAAGCTTGCAAGATGTATATATTGCTTGTTTCGCATATAAGATGCTTTAACAGAGCTTGTTGGTGAAAGCGAATATTTCACATTAACACGGGGCTCAAGGCTGTAATAATCGGCGACAATTTCTCCGGAAGCATATTGTATGGTATCAATATTGTCGAGGCGATATTGATCTTTTACAAAGCGAGTAAATTCTCCGACCTGAATAAATGCACTTGCTCTTAATCCGGCATAAATCGTGAGTTTTTCAGATACAGTAAAATCATCGCCAAGATAGATTGCTGCTTCATGGCCGTATTGCTGTTGGCTTTTCCCGAGATCAACTTCAGTATCTTCGGTTTCAATTTGAAGCGTGTTAGGTGTAAATCTGTGAAAAATATATTCACTTCCGAAACGCACGGTGTGTCTGGGACTTGGAATGAAACTAAAATCTTGTTTAAAATGATAATCTCGAATTCCTGAACTTTGGATGAGTCTGAAAGTGCTTTCTTCTCCGCTTCCCATACTGACATCTGTCTGGAATTGGTAGTCAGAAAATAAAAGGGTTGTGTTGACAAAAAATTTGTTTGAAAAGAGATGATTCCACCGTAAACTTCCAATTCCGTTTCCCCAAGGAATTTTCATTCCAAAACCATCATCTGTGCTGGAGAAATTAAATACATCTTTTCCATAATATCCGGAAAGGTAGATTCTGTCTTTATCAGAGAATTTATAATTAAGTTTAAGGTTTGCATCATAAAAATAATAGCCTGAGTTTCTGAATGGCGATTCTTTGTTGACAAATGGCTTTACCAGGATATCAATGTATGTCCGTCTTCCCGAGATTAAAAACGAAGCTTTGTCTTTCACAATTGGACCTTGAGCTGTTAGTCGGGTAGAGATGGTTCCAATTCCACCTTCAAAGTCATATGATTTCATGTTTCCGTTATTCATACTGATATCCATAACGGATGAAATTCTGCCGCCGTATTGTGCAGGCATACCGCCTTTATAAAGCTCAAAACCTTTAATCGCATCGGCATTAAAAACTGAGAAAAACCCAAAAAGATGAGATGCATTATATACTGTGGCTTCGTCAAGTAGAATCAGATTTTGGTCGGGTCCGCCGCCACGCACGTAAAAGCCGGTATTTCCTTCGCCAGCTGCTTGAACGCCGGGTAAAAGTTGTATGGTTTTCATTATATCAACTTCGCCCATGAATGCAGGCAATTTTTTGATGTCTTCCACGGCAATTTTTTCTACGCTCATGCGACTTGAGTTGACATTTGCATCGTTACGTTCACCGCTGACAACGACTTCTCCGGTTGTGAAAGCTGTTGATTTTAAATCAATATTCAGATTCACATCTTTATTTATTTCGATGGTTTTTTGTGTTTCCTGATAACCGATGAATGAAAATGTGACTTCATAGGTGCCATCAGGAACGGTTAAGCTGTAAAATCCGTAAAGGTTAGTGCTTGTGCCGGTTTTAATTTCATTAATATTTATGTTAGCTCCGAGTAGTTCTTCCCCGGTTTCAATGTCTCGGATGTATCCGCTAAGTGTGTGCTTTTGAGCGTATGAGCTGATGTTTAGCAAAAAGAAAATCAGCATTATTATTAGACGTGGTTTTATTGGCAACATAATTTTTTCAATAATTTTTGACAAATTTAATCTTGAGACACAAGGGAAACGAATTTTTTATCATAAAGTTTTGTGAAAGCAAAGAAAAACAATAAGATTTCATATTTTCTTAAGATTTTATTTTGCAAACTGAACAATCCTCGCTATTTTTGCCATCCGAAAAGTTCGGGATGTAGCTCAGCCCGGTTAGAGTACTCGTCTGGGGGGCGAGGGGTCGCGAGTTCAAATCTCGCCATCCCGACAAACGAAAATCCTTTTCAGCTTTAGCTGAAAGGGATTTTTCATTTACACGCATTGAAAATTCATTTTCAGATGCGTGTAAATGAAAAATCCGGAATCTGCGAGAGCAGATTCTAAGGATTTATAGTTTGTCACTACCCCCAACAAGATTGCGAGGGCGATAGCCCGAGAAATCTCGCGGGTGTCAGGTGTCAGGTTTTATGAGCTATGAGTTATGTTTTACCTGCCAACCGGTAGGCTGGGGTATTAGGGAAACTGTGCTAACCTGCAAACTGTCTGTTTTTTTACTTCGACATTCGATGTTCGATTGTTCGATATTCGACATTCAAAATGAACCGCAGAGCACCGAACCGTAGAATGTTGAAGTGTTTTGTATTGTTTTTCGCATCATCATTCGATGTTCGATTGTTCGATATTCGATATTCAAAATGAACCGCAGAACCTCAGAGCACCGAACCGCAGAATGTTGAAGTATTACGCAATACTATTTTTACTTCATCATTCGATTGTTCGATATTCGATATTCAAAGCCTCAAATATCGACGGTATAACAAAGCTCCTGACTCCTAGCACCTGTTTCTGAACCGCAGAACCGCAGAGCACCGAGCCGCAGAATGTTGAAGTGTTCCGCAATACTATTTTTACTTCGACATTCGATTGTTCGATATTCGATATTTCTGATGCCAGGGGTCTGGTGTTATGAGTTATGTGTTACCTGCCAGCCGGCAGGCTGGTTTGCGGTACAACACGGAAGTTCCGCGCACCCAGCTAAATCAGAACAAAGAAGCCGTGTTTCACAAACCTAAATATTTGCCATGTTTTCATCTTTTTCCACAAAGTTTGCAGTAGAACCTTAACTTTGAACTAAGAAATTTAATAAAAGTGTCAACCAATTTTAGGACGAGCGACACTTTAAAATCAAAAATTTCGGTGTAATTTCCGAAAACAGAATAAAAAACCTGAAGCTGATTTTCCGCTTCAGGTTTTTATCATGATACTATGATGAAAATTATAAATACTCTTGAATTTTCTGTTGTAGTTCTTGACTGGTTTGTACCTTTGCTATGATTTCCTGATATCTTTCCATGCTTAAGCCGGATTTTGTGATTGCAGAATTGACATTCTGTTGAAATTCACTTTGATGTTTCTGGATTTTTTTTGTTGCTTGTTGAAAAACGAGCAATTCTTTTTCAGCAACATTTGCATCCTGATCGGGAGCTTGTTGAGCTTGTTGTATTTC
The DNA here is from genome assembly GCA_027858835.1 of Bacteroidales bacterium. Lineage (GTDB taxonomy): Bacteria > Bacteroidota > Bacteroidia > Bacteroidales > ML635J-15 > JAQIBY01. Next base: position 14,086 of record JAQIBY010000093.1, read on the forward strand.
TGTGTAGCGCTCTACCGTCATTCCTGAATCCTCAATGGATTTTACCATTTTTTGTTGTGTTGCATTGTTCAACTCCTGAACACCTGTGTAAGCTTCTGCAAATTGTTGGAGTTCTGCATCAGAAATCTCGGGTTCGGTTTGTTGTGAAAATCCTGTGCTTATCGCAAGGAAAAATACTGAAATTAAAACAGTTAAGTGTTTCATGATAAAAATAAATTATTTGATTAATAAATATAAATCCCAAAAATGATTTTCATTTCCGGAAACTTTAAAGTTTTATACTTGGGTTGGATACAGTTTTATTCAAACATGTATTTGCGGTGAATGATACAGTCAGAAAGCTGGCATTGTCGCCACATATATAGTGTGGAAAGTTCGGGAGACGGTTTTATTTTGTATTTAAACACCATAAACTAATGAAACAACGAGCAAGGTTTTCACTTATTATGTTCGCTTATAATTTTTTTAACAAGAGAATTTCATGAATTCATTGTGTTTTCCATCAAACTTCATAAATATCTTGCTTACAAAGAACTATATTCTATAAATTGTGAAGCGCAATTCATTTTGTATTAAAAAAAACATTATTTTTATCTCCGAAATCAATTATTATCATTCATGAAAAAACTTTTTATTACATGTATGATTGCAGTTACAAGTATTACTGCTTTCAGTCAGTATGTGGTTGTTTTGCATTCTGCCGATACAACTGCCGCGTTTACAGGAAGTACATCCTTGTTAGATGCTTATAATTTGGCAAATGACGGAGATACACTTTATTTATCCGGAGGCGCTTTTTCCATTACAAATATTGCGAAGCAGTTATATGTTTTTGGAGCAGGAATTCATCCTGACAGCAGCGCAGCAACACAAACAACTCGAATATTGACAGAGGTAAAATTCCTCCCGGGAGCAGATAGTAGTCGTTTTGAGGGTACAGTGTTTGAAGGCAATGTAGAAAAACACCAATCATATGTAATTGATGATTTGATGTTTACTCGCTGTAAATTTTCAAGTAATGTTGATTTTGGTGAAGGTGGTACACCGAGCGTAAATTCAAAAAATTATCAACTGACAGAATCTGTATTTATTGGGACTTTAGATGTTCAGGGAGTTGTTCAAAGTTCAATTTCGAATTGTATTTTTCAAAACCGTATTTACAATGCGCTTATGAGTGATATTTCAAATAGCGTGTTTTTGTTCCAGTCTAATGTTTTTCATGTGATAAATAATACATCAACAACAAATTTTCGGAATAATGTTTTTCATTCAACACAGCCCTATATTGACCTTGGGTCAAGTAATATGTATTACAACAATTTATTTGTTCATGCAACACCGGATTTGGGAACAGGTTCTACGGAAATTGATAATTATAAAAATGTTTTGTTAGATGATTTTTACCTAAGCGTTCCTTCAACTACTTTCGATTTTTTAGATGATTATCATCCTGATCCTGTTGCAATACCAAGCTTTTTAGGGACAGACGGAGAGCAAATAGGCGTTTACGGTGGCTTATTTCCTTTAAAAGAGGGCTTTATACCACAAAATCCACATGTTATTTCAAAAACAATCGAGTATAATACCAATGAATCTGGAGGTTTACCAGTAGAATTTGATGTTAGTGCTCAAGACGAATAGATTTTTTTATTATATTTATAGCATAAAACCTTAAAACTCAAATGCAATGAAAAAAATCATCTTATTTTTAGTCAGCTTCTTTTTTGCAAATTTTATGATGGCACAGTCAGTGATTGTCTTACATAGCACTGATACAACTGCCGTATTTACAGGCAATACAGCTTTTCAAGATGCTTATGCATTAGCAGAAAGTAGTGATACACTTTATCTTTCGGGTGGTGCATTTACAATCACTTCTTCTATCGAAAAAGGATTGAAAATATTTGGTGCCGGTATTCATCCTGACTCAACATCTGCAACATACATTACTCAGCTAAGTGGAATTGTTAATATTATAGATGGTGCTGACGGCTTGTATTTTGAAGGCATACAGTTTTCTCATGAAATTAGAGAGCATTTCGTGCAGGTTGTTGATGATGTGTCCTTTGTACGTTGTAAGTTCATTTCCCTAATAGACTTTGGTATCAGTGGTCCTCCGGCTGTATTGAGAAAAAATTATGCGTTTATTCAATCTGTTTTTCTTGACAGGCTTGATATGGAAGGGGTAACCAATAGTCTGATTACAAATTGTATTTTTAATGATAGGATTTATAATACCAACTCTAATTCAATTAAAAACACTTCGTTTTTGTACAATCCCTCAAATGCGAGCTATGATCTTATGACAAGTTCAGATAACAATTTGATTAGCAACTGTATTTTCCATACACTTAATAGTTATCTTATTAATGGAGCATCAAACACAGTACAAAATTGTGTCACTCAGGATGCTGCTCCCGATTTTGGCAGCACACCAATTGATGTCAATAATTACAAAGGAATTGATTTGTCAACTGTTCTCATTGCCCTGCCTTCAGAGCCATTTAGTTTCGATGATAACTATCATTTAACACCAAGTGCTGAAACCACTTACCTCGGTGATGAAGGAACTCAGGTTGGTGTCTATGGTGGATTGTTCCCATTGAAAGAAGGCTTTGTTCCTCAAAATCCGCACATAAGTACAAAAACTATCAGTTCAGGGACAGATGAGAATGGATTTCTCAATGTGGATGTTGAAGTTAACGCTCAAGACAATTAATTATGAAACGCTTAATTTTCATAATCTCATTTTTGCTTGGCAGCTTTGCTTTGTCTGCACAAAATCAAATCAATGCGTATCAGTATTGGTTTAACGATGATTTTGACGTAGCCACTACAACGGCACTTGCTCCCGGGCAAACGGTAAACCTTCAAACGGATATAGATGCGTCACATCTAACACCCGGCGTGCATATTTTTTATATCCGCTTTAAAGATGACAATGGCT
>JAQIBY010000117.1 GCA_027858835.1 Bacteroidales bacterium
TTTATAGGTGTAATAGGATAGTTTTTTAACTCCATAGCCCATGTCATGATCATATATTCCATCGTAAATCAAACCTGTAAAATCAAAATAAGTTTCCGTATATTGAAATCCTTCAAATATACCCCATGCCCAAAAAACTTTTTCAACTCCATAAGATAGTGAAGAAATATACCTTTTAAAAAGACTTTGTGCTTGAACTTGCTCGCTTTGATATGGTGGGTCTAACCCTCCATTTTCGTTTGGGTCTCCGCTATAATCACTCATTTCAGTTATCCAAATAGGTGTTTCAATAAAATTAGCTTCTGCTAATCTTTGCGTTGCATGATCTAATAAAAAGGTTGGATTATATTCATCAGCATTACCACCATAATGCTGATCAAAAATATCAACATAATTTCCATTTAGGTCTATTAATATCTGCTGATTAAGCATATCCCATTCACTAACAGAACCTTTCCCCCAGAAAACCCCACCCATAAGCACTTGGCATTCAGGGCATTCTTCTTTGATTGCAATATATGTTATTTCTTGTAGTTCTGCATAATCTGCCATATTTGGTTTCGGCTCATTTTCAACTTGAAAATACTTAACCTCATCTTTATATCTATTAACAACTGCTTTAGAAAAATTAATCCAACTTGTGTCAGTATATGCACCTGAATTTGGAATGTAAGAACTTGACCCAGAGACTGGTGTTCCAAGAATACTAAGGGTAATAAGGAAGTTTGTATTTTCAGGATAAGTATCTATCAAATTTGCATCCGCTAATGTCCAATTATAAGTTCCGTTAATAACATCATCTTCATTGGGTTGTATCTGTCCCCATACTGCATTAACTCTAACCCATTCTATTCCTAAATCAGATGCATAATCAGGAAGGTTATTCGCATAATGAAAACCAAAAGGCGAATCCTCATAATCCTGTGCAAAAACCGTTGTCGGCAAGTTTGCACTGGCAAATAAGAATATTCCGAAAATAAAACCTGGTACTTGTTTTTTAATTTTTAACATGGTTTCTACTTTTTGTTATTCTTCTTTGACTTTGTATTTCTTTAAAGATTTAATCATTCTAAAACGATTTTTTTAGGTCAGCCAAAAAAACAAATGTGTTGCAAAATTTACGTCGGTAAGTGCATAGGCAATTTGCAACTCTTTTGTTTGTGTGTTGGTTATCGAATTCACACTTCATTTTTTTATGTTTGGCAGCTCGTTTATAAGCACAACTCCTCCCAACAGTCTTTGCTCCAAACCTAAATTCGTGTGGTAAGCGAGTGTAATCATTTATAAACGAGTTTGCTTGTTTTCTTGCGAAAGGTAGAGGAAATTTCAATAAAATGCAATATTATTATTTACTCAGGGCTTCACTTTCAAGCACGCATGCCAGCGCTTAGTGAGGGACTGAGGGGCATGAGAGGTAATAACACAAAAAAAGACTGCCCGAGAGCAGCCTTTATTAATCATATTTTTTTATTGATTATTCTACCGGAGCTTCTTTAATGTTTACAACTTTTCCGTCTTTCCAGCAAATCATAACATCGCTGTCAATCATTCCATGTTTTACGTTCATTGTGTAAACATTTTTACCATCTACTTCTTCCATGGATTTCACGGAAGGCTCTTTAAGTGTGTAAAGATCTAAAGGCATTTCATCTGCTTCGTAAGCATAAGCTTCAGCAGCATCCATAATAGAATTTGTGGCTTCAATTTTGTCCATGAAACCTTGCATTTCTTCAGATACTTCAACACCTGCACCACCACATGATGCAATACCTAATGCAAATCCTACTGCTACAATAGCTGTCAATAATTTTTTCATAATTTTTCAGTTTTTAAGATTAATATAATTCAAACTTACAAAAAATTGTTTAGAAAACCTAGTGGGAGTTTCGCGCAGGTCATGTATCCAAAAAGGAAAGCAATAATTTTACTTACAGACTAGACCGTATTATTTCTTATTCCCTGCCATTTCAACCAAGCTCATCCCCCCCTATCACCTCACGACAAAGCGCATGGCGTGTTTTAGTTTTTCTACGTTTTTTTTGTTGCTGAGTATTTCCACAAGCAAAAAGGCGACATCTAAAGCAGTTGACGGACCGACGGATGTGATGATTCCGTCGGTAAATACTAGTGCTTGGTTTGATGGTTTTGCACCAAAATCACGAAGTTGGTCTAAGCGATGTCCGTCGCTTAAATCATAGGTTGTTGCTGACTTACCGGTTAACAGTCCGGCATTTGCTACCAAGAGTGCTGCCACACAAATGCTTGCAATGGGTTTTTCCTGCGCATGAAAATCTCGGATAAGTTTTACAAGCCGTTCATCGTAGCCGTCTTCGTAAAATCCGGAGGGTTCAAAACCACCGGGAATTGCAAGTGCATCGAAATCATTCACATTAACTTCATCTATTTGCATATCCGGAATTACAGTCATATTCCAATGTGCTTTGATTTGCGGATGCATACCCACAGTTTTGATGTGAATTTTCGGCATATCAACCTCTTCCGTCCAGCCGATGACATCCACAAAAGATGCGGCTTCATACACTTCAAAACCTTTTGCCAAAAAGAGTAAAACAGTTTTTTCTTTTGCTAATTTATCCATTTTTCCACTATTTTACTAGGATTCGCATTCCTTCACTGTGAGAATTAAATTCCGGTGCATACATGGACTGGATGCTTGTAATTCCATTTGAATACTCGCCGGTATGCGTGACATACAAAGGATATTCAAACACATAAGTTCCTTTTCGTAACCAGGAGAAGAAGAAATCCACGGAGGCATCACGAATTGATTGGTAATAACCCAAACCATCCTGATATTGATATCCGGAACGCGTACTGACAGGCTCAAGACAAGCTGCCCGCATATCTTTCATGTGCACATATTCCATGTCTCTGTCGCTGCGAAGAATAATACGAACAACTAACTGATCTCCAACTGAAAAATGTTCATCTTCTGAAACCAATTGAAGCTCCATGCCGTTGTCGGTAGCGATTTTTCTGAAAAGCTTTTTCTCAAGCTGTAAAGGCGTTTCGTGGGAAGTGATTTTATCCATATCCTCAAAATATTGCCAGTGCAATGCACCCCAGGCCATACCGTCGCCTGTTTTAGTTAACTTCACCTCTCCCATTTCCGGCTTAATGTCTCCACCATGCCAGTTTTTACGGAAATATCCGGTACCTGCCTCTGATTTTGTATCGGGATCCTTAGCCGGATCATAGACTTCACCGCCAATTTCAACCAAGACATTGGATTCTAAGTCCAAAAGATTTGAGCCGGTTAAAATCAAAGCATAAACCGCTTCGGTAGTTGCTTTTGTGGTTTTCCAATCCTGCGTACGTTTTTGATTCAACAACCATTGTTTCATCCGCTCAACCGATGCTTTATCCTGAGTAATTTCATCAAAGGCTTCAATTAAGAGCGCCTGAGTTTCAATGGGCGCCTGATACCAGAAATATCCGTAAGTTGATTTCCAATACATACCCATTTCATCATCCACAATGGCATATTCTTTCAAGGATGCCATAATGTCGTTTGCGATTTGCTCTGAATCGGTTCTGTACATTGCCAGTGCGATCATTGCTTTACTGTAATAATTCATTTCAACCCAATATTTTTCAGCTTGTTCATAAAAATATTGATAAGCATTGGCTGCAGCCGGATTAATCTGTGCAATATCCATGATAAAACTGCGTGTGTAAAGGTAATGCACCTGAATATGAGATATTCTCATTAACTTCATTTCATCTTCATCATACCAACGTTTTAACTGCTGATAATCTTTTAAAATCTGATTGTCAAGATATTGTGCTGCATGACGCATCATTTTATCAACTCGTGCAGTATAATCAGGATCCAAAACCCCAAGATGTTTTAAATGTGCTAATCCGGCAACAATATGCTGCGTGATGTAACGATTTTCCGGCATTCCATCAAACCAGGGCCATGCGCCATTTCCTTTCTGACGTTTTTCCAGCTTTGACAATGTGACATACAGCTCGTTTGACATGCGCTCCATGTCAAATAACAAACCAACACGACGTTTGCGTTCCGCTTCATTATCGGCTTGTAAAACCCATGGTGTTTGTTGCAGCATAACCGCTTTTAAATCTTCGTTCTTGTGAAGATTTGATTTCAATGCATCAGATTCCGGGATGGCTTTCCATGCATCAAAAATACGTTTAATTGCCGGGTCACTATTTGCAATATGTGAAGCCAATGTATTTGCATAAAAGCGAGAAAAGATTTGCTCTGAACATTCATAAGGATACTCCATCAAATATGGCAAGGCTTGAATAGCATACCATGCAGGACGTGGTGTCATTTCCAAACTTAATTGATAATGTTTCATACTGCCGCCTGATTTGGCATTCAATAACTTTTCAAAACGCCAAGTTTTAGTGGAATTTCCATTGACATACATCGGCATAGATTCAGTAACCAACATACGATTACTTAAGACGGGAATAATTCGACGTTCCCCGTCACCGTAACTTCCGGATTTTGCAATCAATTCGTATTCAATTGCCTGTATTCCGAGCGGAATTTCCATGTCAAAACGAACTGTAGTGTTTTGTCCTGATTCAACCGTAAAATCAAGTGATGCGTCATGACTTAAAAGCTCTTCGCTGACATTTTTCCCTGTCAAAACATCGGTCAATTTAATTTCGCATTGACCAGTTTGGTTTTGCTCAGAAAGATTAGAAATCTTCACCTGCAAACTCATTTTATCACCTTCACGGAAAAAGCGAGGCATATTTGGAGAAATCATCAATTGTTTTTTCGTTGTCATTCGATTTTCAACAACACCGGTTTTTAAATCTTTTGTATGAGCCAGTGCGAGAAATTTCCACCGCGTTAAGCTTTCAGGAGCTGTAAATGCAAATTTAATTTCTCCATTTTCATCGGTTCGCAATTGTGGAAAGAAAAAAGCTGTTTCATTAAAATTGGTTCGAATTTCCACATTTTGAGCTTGTCCCTGTTCTCCTGACTTCATACCTTCACGGGAGTTTATCATCCCATCAAGCATTACTTCGCTATCAGAAACAGTTTGGGTTTGATCTTTATCTGAAGAAACGCTAGATAGTTGTTCTTCTGCTTCATCTTCTTTTACCGCTCCTGAAGCTCTAACCGCTGAGAATTCTGCTACGCTTCTACCAGCTCCTCCTTGTATATTATAACTAGCATATGACCCGTAGTAATTCATTCCAAAAAGATTCAAGCTTGGCTCTGAGCCTTTAATTTTCACGTTATTCGGTTCAACATAAAAAATCAGCGACCTTCCGGCTCCATAATTAAACCCGTCGCTCCTCAGATTATGTGAAGGATAACTCGGATAAAACAACTGCATTGCTAAACTGTTGGGATAGAAAGCATCTAAAGATTCATCATACATGGTGGCAAGCATTTCTGCAGCGAGTTTTTCGTCCTTATTACCGCGAAGGCTAATGATGATTTCTTCTTTAGCACCGGGCAAAACTTCATCACGAAAATGCAGAAACTCCATGGCAATTTGCTTGTTATCAAAGGGTACAGTAAGCAATCTGCTTTCGGAATAAAAATGTCCGTCAGCAATTAAATACGCACTCACTGTAATTCCTCCGCGAAGGGCTTCATCAACGGGAAATTCCTTTATTTCCATTTTTTTGCTGAGACGCAACCATCCGCGATACAAAAGTTGATCCTCATGCTCGATAATAACATGCGCCATGGCATTATTTATCCCCGAACCAAATCCAATTTGTATTTCATCACCGGGATTGTAAACACCGTTTTTGTGATTTAATTGGATCTTCAGCGGAATATCATTCGCCGTATTAGATTTTTGCTTATCGGATATGCGAATGTACTCTTCCTCAACAACCGGCAAGCCAAAGGCATCTTTTGCACGGATTTCAATTTTATACACTCCGGGTTTTATCTGTCCACCATTCGGAATTGCAAATTTATCGCCTGATTTCGTATCGAAATTCACACTGAGTACCCGCTCACCTACGGGATAATTGCGAATACTTGACTCATTTTCAAATTCTTCGTTCGGCAAGCGTTCTTCCCAGACTTCACGACTTATGCTATGAAATTCGGGTTGATTCCAGGAACGAGCATGAATCACATTATCCGGGGCATTTAATTCATAAAGCACTAAGCTTCCTTGTGCGTTAACTGGCTGATAATTTAAATTTCGTGTTGTGATTGTCACAGAATCCAATTCAGAAACATCAGTATGCTCAGAAAAATTTGTATTCATTAACAAACTTCGGTAACCAACAATTAACTGCTTACTGTCAGATTGAGTTTCTCCAGTCATGTCAGTGACATCGACCTCAATGCTGTAAGAAAAACTCATATCTTGTTCAACCGGATATCCGGGAAGCGGCTCTGCAGTAAAATCCATCGAGAATTCTCCATTTTCATCAGTACGAATTTCACCAAAACTCACTAATTCATTCTTCTGCGGCATATAATAATATCTCCAGAGATTTTGAAATTTGGGCTGTGCAAACACTCTGTATTTGAGATTGGCATCCGTAATTTTCGCACCTGAATATGTAAGTGCTTCTCCAGTAACTTCAACGGATTGTGTCAATTTGTAATCTCCGTCGAAATCATTTATTTTCACTTCAAAACTTGGTCTTTTATACTCCTCAAGTCGAATGCTTTTGCTTGAACCGCCCACTTTAATTTGCATATTTCCGTTCAGCAAGCCCGTGGGAATATCGAAATCAACGGTAAAACTGCCATATTCATTCGTTTTTACAGATTTTTGCCCAATTTCCTGACGATTAGCATCATACAAATAAATTGTGGTTGTAAAGTTTGGCATAATGTCATGTTGTTTTTCCAAACTTGTCACACAAATTCCTTTCACATGAATCGTTTGTCCCGGGCGATATACAGCCCTGTCGGTAAACAAATGTGTTTTAATTTGTTTACGGGTTTTTGAATCATAACGGTACCGATTGTAATACACCGAGCCGGTCATTAAACTTTCTTCTTTGGTTTCAAGTTTGAATGAGTAGCTTGAATAATCATTTTTCGGATAAGCGCTAAAACGTCCGTCTTTATTGGTTTTTCCGCTGTCAATTTTCTTATATTCATACTGTCCGATGCGATAATTATATATATCATTATACATTGTCACATTCACATCTTTTAGGGGATGCCCGGATTGACGATTGGTGACAAACAAATCAAAATTATCTTTATCAGAATAAGTATCTATCAACCACGCCAGATTTGTCACGGAAAAGGATTTTTCATAAATCACATTTTCTTTTTCTTCGGGAGATTTCGTTGAAAACCAAATAAAGTAAAATCCTGCCTCAAGTGGATTCGCAACATATTCTGTACTGTGCATGACGTGATCTAATTCACCGGGCAATTCAAATTGGTTTGTACGAACTAATTCACCGGCATTCAAGAGTTTTTCAACCCGTTTTTCACCGTAATCATTTCGATAAATCTTACGATACTCTTCGGGATCAATGCGAAACACGCTGACATGCAAAGATTTAATATTATTATACTCAACACGTACGGGAAAATAACTATCAGTGATTATAAAATCCTTCATACTGATATTAAGACGCAGGTATTTAATATCATTAAGCATTAATTGAGCTTTTTTTGCAGGTCGTGAACCGGGATAATTCGATTTGATTAACTCACATAAACGAACCGCTTTATCAAGATAAAATGCTTTACTTGTGTCTCCGGGTGTGTGAATAATGTCTTCTGCTTTTTGTCGATACCATTCTGACAAAGCATACTCTACCTGAGAAACGGCATTGTCTTCACTTGTTTTATGCTTTTCCCGCAAGGAAACTAAAGCGTTAAAATACAGTTTTGCAGCATTATCAAGCGTAGATTTCTCATTAACGAGACTCAGGCGACGCAAATCTGTATAAACCCGTGCATAATCAAACTTCCCGGTTTCCTGGGTTTTCATAAGCAATTGGAGAAATTCCATTGCAGCGTTTAATTTGTCTTGGTTTTCTAATTCGATCTTTTTATAAATAAACAATCTGGAATCCTGAAAAAAGTCGGCTGATTTCAGAAAATCCGTACTTGAATTGTCGTAATAACTCATTGGTCTAGTCAGGCTGTTTACGGCATCGTGAACGATAAAATCGAGCAAAGTCGGCTGTATGAGGCGAGCATATCGGTTTTGAGTAATGAGTTCGGGATATTCCAAAATAACCGTTTCGTAAAGCAAATCTGGTTCGGACAATGCCTTTCTGTAGTTTTCAATAATGGCATCATGATAATTCGCACTTGTCCATGTTTCTATGTCGTCTTCAGCAAATGCGCCGGTACTTGTTCGCTGCGAAATCTGCCAGGAATTGGCACTATAGTACATCATGAACATTTTTGCAATGAGCACATGAGTAAATGCCTTCATTTCACCACTGTAGCGTTCTGCATCCTCACTTAAGGATTTAATAAAACTTGGCAATTGATTTTCCTGATAGTAATTATTCAGTTTCATACGATACACAATTGCTTTGAGCAAATCTTCATCGTATTCCTTTTGAATAGACAATTCGTATATGCTGTCAACCACCGTCAGAGCGGATTGAGGAAGTCCTTTTTCCTCGTACTTTTGTACTTCTTTCCAAAGATTGGATATTTCCTGTTGGGCAACTGACTGGATACTGATTCCCGCAAAAATTAAGACAAGGCAAATTTGAATATTCCGTTTCATAAAGTGATTTTTTAATTAATTACTCATAAAGATGCACAGAAAATTGGAATTCCATAATTTTTCATAAGTTTTTTTTCAATATAGGGGAAAATGCAAATTGTAATTATTAACAAGGCCCCATCTGTCAGGTCTGCAAAATATGACAGTGTGGTTATTGCCTAATGTAGGTTGTTAATCATAATCAACCTGACAGATGACATACCGATTAAACATCAAAACTACCGATACAATTCATTTTATTTCTTGTATCAGCTTTGATTCTACATCGGCATAAACTTCCAAAATAAATTCGGAACAGGCATTGGTAGTTTAAGAAATTCTTTATCAATCATTCAGAAACACAATTTGTATTATTTTCTCTTCCTTTTTTTTCTTAGTCAAAAAAAAGAAGCAAAAAAAAGACAAGGCAGCACCGACAGCCATACACGCTCTGCCGGATTTTTGTAAAATCTAATCAGAACGTGTCTAAAGCATCTGATTGATTTTACAGTAAAAATCCAACATTCACTGCCGACGCCGGCGCGCGGTCTGCCAAATCCAACGCGCATAGCCTTCTTTTAGAAGGCTTCTAGAAGCTTGTTTCCGGCGGGGTGCATTTTTTGTTTGGGAAGCCTAAGTAATAATGTCTGCCTTTAGACGCGGCAGGGCGTAGCCGAATTAGCTTTGTGCCCAAAAATGCAATACACTTGCGCAAGGAAAAAGTGTGACCAACGGAAACGCCTTTTGCCTGCTGCAAGTGTGCATTTTTTGGAAGCAAACTAGCAGGCGAAGACCGTTTGCCGCCCAAATAATAAAAGGACAATTATCAAAAGATGCAATTCCAAATTACGAGCACCAAAATCCAAAGAAGTGACAGAAAACCATCTGATAGCACATAAATTTTGTTAGTTTTGCAATCGAATAAAAACAAAAGACAATGAAAATTTCGTTGAATTGGTTAATGGATTATATACCCCTGACGATTGAAAGGGAGGATTTACTGCATCATTTAACAGATATTGGTTTAGAAGTTGGTGGCACGGAAAACTGGGAGTCGGTGCCGGGTGGAATGGAAGGCATAGTAATTGGAAAAGTGACTGCCTGTGAGCAACATTCGAATGCCGATAAGCTGAAAGTTACTCGCGTGAATGTTGGCGCTGATGAGGAATTACCGATTGTTTGCGGTGCGCCAAATGTTGCCGAAGGACAAACCGTTGTGGTAGCGACTGTCGGGACAAAACTGACAATGAACGGAGAATCACTTGTAATCAAAAAAGCAAAACTTCGCGGAGAAGCGTCGCATGGTATGATTTGTGCCGAAGATGAAATTGGCTTGGGCGAATCACATGCCGGAATTATGGTATTGCCTGACGATATAAAAGTAGGGACTCCAGCGTCTGAATATTTTAAAATTGAACGCGATTTAAGTATAGAAATTGATTTAACGCCAAACCGCATTGATGCAGCATCGCATTTGGGCGTAGCACGTGATTTAGCTGCACGATTAAGTTTTGAAGGCATTCCAACAGAGGTAACACGTCCTGATGTTTCAGCCTTTAAAGCGGATAATCAAGATTTAGTAATACCTGTGGAAATAAAAAATCCGGAAGCTTGTAAACGATACACTAGTTGTACAATTAGCGGAGTAAAAGTTGAAGCATCGCCGCAATGGTTGCAAAATAGACTGAGAGCAATTGGTTTGAGTCCGATAAATAATATCGTGGACATCACAAATTATGTGCTGCATGAAACGGGACATCCGATGCATGCCTTTGATGCCGATAAAATTGTTGGAAATAAAGTAGCGGTTGAAAAACGGAAGCAAGGCGAGAAATTTCTTGCGCTCGACGAACTTGAATACGAACTTCATGCTGACGATTTAATGATTTGCAACAGCGAAAAATCCATGTGTATTGCAGGCGTTTTTGGCGGAATTGATTCAGGCGTAAAAGCAGAAACAACAAAAGTGTTTTTGGAATCGGCTTGGTTTGATCCGGTACACGTACGCAAAACAGCACGTCGCCACGGCATGAATACCGATGCATCTTTTCGTTATGAGCGGGGCGCTGATCCTGAAATTACCGTGTATGCGCTAAAACGTGCAGCATTACTTATAAAAACAATTGCCGGAGGTTCGATTAGCTCTGACATTAGTGATGTGTACCCGGAAAAACTATTGCCATTCTCGGTAGATATTTCATACGATTACATTAATCGCTTGCTTGGTGAGGAAATTTCAAAAAATGATATTCGCTTTATTCTCGATAAATTGGATATTAAGATCGCAAAAGAAACAGAAACGGAACTTTCATTAAGTGTTCCCCGCTATCGCAATGATGTGCAGCGTGCTGCCGATGTTTGTGAGGAAATTCTCAGAATTTACGGATACAATCGCATTCCGGTTGCTAAAAAAGTAAACGCATCCATTAATATTGCCAAAGAAGATTCCAATGAACGATTGATGCAAAGCAGTTCAGATTTTTTAAGTGCACGAGGTTTTCATGAAATCATGAGCAATTCGCTGAGTAATTTGGCGTATTATGAAAAATTAAGTGAAGAAGTGAATCCTGAAAGCATTGTGCATCTTGCAAATCCGGGCAGTTCTGAATTAAGCATTATGCGTCGCGAGCTGATTTTCGGCGGTTTGGAGTCGATTGCACGAAATATCAATCATAAGCAATCTGATTTGAAACTGTATGAATACGGAAAAATTTATTTCAAAGCCGGTGAACGTGATGAAGCTCATCCGGTAAATAATCATTTTGAAGAAAAACGGCTTGGTATATGGCTTAGCGGCGATTTTGATGCAGCAAACTGGGCTCAAACCGGAAGCAAATCAGATTTTTACCGTTTGAAAAGTACACTAAGCGCATTTCTTGATGCTTACGGCATTGACATTAGTTCATTGAAACTGAACACATTGGATTCAAAGCTTTTTGATTTCGGTTTGGAATACAAGTTAAAAAAACAAAGTTTAGTACGTTTCGGACTTGTTAGCAAAGCAATACGAAAACAAATTGATATTGAGCAGGAAGTTTGGTATGCCGAATTTCGTGTTGATGTGTTAAAAACTGCCATAGACAAGGTGAAAAACCGTTTCAAACCACTTGCTAAGTTTCCGGCTGTTCATCGCGATTTGGCTTTGTTATTGGACAAATCTATTCGTTTTGAAGATTTGCAGCAAACCGCTATGCAGGCAGAGCGAAAATATCTGAAAAGCATGGATTTATTTGATGTGTATGAAGGTGATGGTATAGAAGCAGAAAAAAAATCTTATGCCGTGAGTTTCGTGCTGCAAGATGAAGAGAAAACGATGAACGATAAGCAGATTGATAAGATTATGCAAAAGCTGCTGAAAAGTTTTGAAAAGGATTTTGATGCAAAATTGAGATAAGGGAAAGGGATACAATTCGTTTTCCGTGGAATTGTTTTGTGCAAGAGTATATCGTCCGAAAACAAACACAACTAATAAGTTTACTTTTGTTCAGCCGGTGGGCTGACAAGCACTGTTTTTGCAGTAAAAGCAAAAACACCGCCAAAAGCATGTATGTGTCAAATTTTCAATCCACGGGTTACGCTCGTCCCTCACTGACCCGTGGCTATTCAAATTTGACCCTTTCAGGGTCTAAAGTCGGGTTAAGTGCAAGTTTAAAAAAGCAAACTATCTAATACCGACCTACGTTTGTAAAATTAATATATTTACAAAAAACCAGAATAAGAATTGGTATTACGCGTTTTCCAAAGTTCTTTGGAAAAGCTGTGAGAAATTTAAGCTAGTTTGATACAATTCGTTTTCCGTGGAATTCAATAATTTGCGTTTGGTTTTGCAAGTTTTTGAGATTTGCTTTGGTGATTTTTCCGGCAGCAACTATTTGAATGCGACCTGCTGCTGCGGCATGTAATCGGCTCAGCATAGACAGTCCTTCCTCGGCAGTATTTTTCTGACCTGAAGTAAGTAAACGATCGGCTCCTGTTTTAATAATATCCTCAAGCGCTTGCGGTGGATCCGGGCATAAATCGAAGGCTTTATGAAATGTAAAACTCATGTTTTCACACACATCGATAAGCAGTTTTGTTCGTTCCACATCAACTTCACCATTTTCACGCAAAATTCCGGATACCACACCGGCAGCGCCCAATAAACGGCAAATTTCAATATCATCTTTCATGCTTTCAAACTCGGCATCCGAATACACAAAATCTCCGCCGCGAGGACGTACCATACACATAACGGGTATTTCCATTGCTTGAATTACAGATTTCATAACTCCGTATGCATTTGAGGTTCCGCCACATGCCAAATTATCACAGAGCTCGAGTCTTTCAGCGCCATTTTTTTCTGCTTCCAATGCCTGTTGCAGATTTTCAACACATGCTTCACGGATGATATTCATAAGTTTTCGTAATTTTCAATAAATTCTCTATAGTCAACAAAAAACTGCTCCATAATGAACATGTTTTTCATCATAAAGGACCACATTTTCTCCCAATCTGCTTTTTGAAAAATATCCACATCTTTCATTTGCACATAAATTCGGGCACATTCACGTTCTTCTTCGGTGACATAGGCATCATCCCAAACCAAGGGGCCCTCTAATTCTGCCTCAAGCAAATGCCTGATTCCCTCAAAGCTTTCCATAAGCAAAGCTTCTTTAAATTTATTTTTAAAATAAATTTCAAATCCGACAGCAACATGCTCACGATCAACATCAAATCGAAGCGAGAGACCTTTCACGCCGGTTTGTTTCAGCATCCAGGTTTTCTTAAATCCGCGTTTACGCCGCTCCTGTTCGGAGATTGCTTTAAAGCGATTCCAGAATTCCAATCGTAATGCTTTGGCTTCCTCTTTACTAAACATGTTGCAAATATACAGCTTTGTGAGGAAAATTCAGAAACCTGGGAAAACTCGCCGGGTTTCGACTTTGCCGATTTTGAACTTGCCAATAAAGATAAGCTTTGCGGCTCCTTGACAGCCATTTAATGCAACATGCTAACACTATCCGAAAGATTTAGAATTGATGTTCAATTGGTATTCTTCCACTAAATTTGCAGTAGAACCATTTATTTAAACTGTATTTTCATTCTTGGGCTTGCAGTTAACGACTGAAATATACGTAGTTAGTAGCTCTTGCGGAGTATTGTCGTATATTTTTTGTTATGTGCTGATTTAGTTTCCCTCTTCTACTCGAATTTAAGAAAATATTTATCATTTACATCAGAAAGCATATAAATTCTAAAAACTAATCTCTGTTATACTATTGATAGTAACATTAATTGCATCGGGATAGAGTTGGGCCGTAGATTGATTATCAAATTTAA
>JAQIBY010000014.1 GCA_027858835.1 Bacteroidales bacterium
GGGAAATTGTCCGATGGTGTAATGGTAACACAGCTGTTTTTGGTGCAGCCGTTCAAGGTTCGAATCCTTGTCGGACAACTAAATTTGACCTGTGGTGTAATTGGCAACACGCAAGATTCTGGTTCTTGAATTCCAGGTTCAAGTCCTGGCAGGTCAACAAAGGAAACCACTCATCGAGTGGTTTTTTTTATTGCACCATTAAATTACATCCCCTGATTTCACTGTTGTCCAAACGTCCCAACACTTCAAATCCGTTTGTTTTTTGTTTCCCGATATCTTGGGTTTCAATAAAAGCACATGTGTGGATATTTGCCAAATCAATCACATTGATTAATCCAGTCTTCCCTTTTTCGAGGTAATAAAATGGATCATGCATGTCACGAATGTTTATTTTCATCCATGGGGGTGTTTTAAAGGGATTTCCGTTGATTGACCAAGCTTGCGAAAGTAATTCCGTCATTCCGTACTCCGAATCAATTGAGCTTGGAGAAAATGCTTTCTTCAGCGTATTGTGTAATTCGTCTCTGGTAATTTCTTTTCGTCTACCTTTCATGCCGCCGGTTTCTATAATACGGATGCCGTGAATTTCACCGGCATAGGATTCTGCAAGATCGAGCAATGCAAAGCTGACTCCCCAAAGGATTATTTTTTTGCCATTTTTTTGTGCTTCACGAATGTCTCTGATTAATTCTGTATGATTGTGTAAGTAAAAACCACCGTCATTATACGGATTTTCCTCCATCAATACTTTTACCATGTGAACCAGCGACGCATTCTTTCTTTCAAGATAGGAGGGAAGCAATGCGAAAATTGAATAATCAGAGGCATCACCGAGGAATTGCCGGAATCCCTTTGTTAAACTTGCTTTGTATAATTCCGCATCTTTTACAAAATGTGCGGAGGCTTTGGTACCTGTGGTTTTACTGCTGTGAAATGTTAATTTGGGTGTAAAATCTCCACAGATTATTTTATGATTTTTAAAAAAATCAATCGGCATGCAGGGAATTTCAGAATAATGATGAATACCGGAAATATCGAATTTTAATAGATCTATATAGCTTCGATAGACAGGGTTTTGTTGGTATTGGGAATGGAAAAGTTTGATTGCAATTTCATTAAATGCATTCTCATTGTTTATGTCAAATATGTCTGACGCATTAAAATTCATTACAATAATTTGATGATTAAACGAAAAGCTTCTCTGAACAATGATTCAGAGAAGCTTTCCACATTTGTTTTTCTTTATTTTAAATGCGTATCCAACCAATTTTTAAATTCGCGTTGCCATAAAACGGAGTTTTGTGGTTTCAATATAAAGTGTGTTTCTTCCGGGAAAACCAGCAGTTTGCTTTCAACTCCGTTTAATTGGGCGGCATTAAAAGCTTGCAGACTTTCTGTATATGGAATGCGGAAATCATATCCACCTGTAATAATCAGGATTGGAGTATCCCATTTGTCCACAAATCGATGTGGTGAATTTGCATAAGAATTCTGTGCAATTTCATTGTCTTTTTCCCAATATGAACCGCCGAGATCGTGATTTACAAAGAAATATTCTTCAGTTGCATTGTATTGGCTTTCTAAATTGAACATTCCGCAATGCGAAATAAATGCATTAAAGCGTCCTTCATGATGTCCTGCTAACCAAAACACGGAAAATCCGCCATATGATGCGCCGACTGCTCCGATTCTGTCTTTGTCAATAAAGGATTTTTCTGCCATTACATCGGTAGCCGACAAATAATCTTTCATGTTTTGCCCGCCGTAATCGCCGGAGATTTGTTCGTTCCAATCGCTGCCGAATGTTGGTAATCCACGACGGTTTGGAGCAATAACGACGTATCCGTTAGCTGCCATAATTTGGAAATTCCAGCGGTAGGAGAAAAATTGAGAAACAGCAGATTGCGGACCGCCTTGGCAGTATAAAATTGCCGGATATTCTTTGGATTCGTCAAAATTCGGAGGCAAAATCAACCAGACAAGCATTTCTTTACCGTCCGTTGTTTCAACCCATTCTTCACGAACTTCACCCATTTCAATTTTATCGTAAATAAATTGGTTAACAGTAGTGAGTTGACGGTCATTTCCATCAGTATCTACCATATAAAGTTCGCTCGCTTGAGAAATACTCATGCGATTAGCCAACAACTTATTTTCATGCAATTGAATGCTGTTGTAATTGTGCCAACCTTCTGTTAATTGGACAATTTCATTTGTGTTAAGATTGATTTTGTAAATTTGATAAGTTGCATTAATTCCGGAAATGAAATAGATATCCTCGTCATTCTCACTCCAGTTTACAGACCCGACATTTTGGTCAAATTCCTCAGTGTAATTTGTCAATGACTTGTTGTTTAAATCATAAACAACGAGGCGAGTGCGGTCTGATTCGTATCTTGCAATTTTCATTTGTTCCCAGGCAATTTTGCTGCCGTCATTCGAGAATGTTGGATATTTGTCGTATCCGGGATTTGGTGCTGAAATGTTTTGAGTTTCTTCACTTTCACAATGGAATAAGTAGATGTCAGAATCTGTGCTGACTGCATATTCATTTTTGCTCATTTTTTTGCAAGTGTAAGCAATCATGTCTGAATTCGGAGACCATGAGATTTCAGAAAAATCAAAATATGGAGAAAGTGGTGCGTCATATTTTTCACCTTCCATGATATCTTTTCCTTCGGCAATATTTTCTCCGGTTTTTGCAATGAAAATATGCGAATAAGATTCATCTTCCCAGTGATTCCAGTGACGGTACATTAACTCTTCAGCCATGTGTACATTGGCTTCTGGTAGATCGGGATAAATTTCTTGTGTACTTTTATCAAGTTTAACATTAGCGCAGAAAAGGAGTTTTTCTCCGTTTGGAGCAAAATCAAAATGTGAGATTCCACCTTCAATTTCCGACATTTTTTTGGCATCTTCTCCTTCACGATTTACTGACCAAATCTGCGTTCCGCTTTCATCAGAGGAAAGATAAGCGATGCGTTCTCCGTTATTAATCCACTCCGGATTATAACAACTTGTGTTGCCATCCGTTAATTGTGTCATTTCGCCACTTTCAGTCGGGATGAGATAAATATGAGTTAGTCCTTTGTTTTCTACGAGGCTATATTTTGTGATTGAAAATACCACGCTTTCTCCATCGGGTGACAATACTGCACTTCCGATGCGATTGAATTTCCAAAGTACTTCGGGCGTAAGAATTCCCTCTGTAATTTCCGCTTCTGTCAGACTGTTATCAATAATAAAATTTTCTTCATTATTGGCTGTGTCTTCAGTCATGTCACCGCAGGAAATCATAGCAAGCAGTGGTAAAAACAGTGTGTATTTCCAAATTCGTTTCATAAATGTGATTTTTTTAGTTGCTGTCATAATTTACAGCAACAGGTTTAATTATTTGTTGTCTAAAGCATTGAGCCCTTGCACTGCCAACGGATAATTCGGGACAATTTCAAGTGCTTTGAAATAATCAGATTTCGCATCTGCGTATTTACCGAGCAACTCATAAGCATAACCGCGATTATAAAAGGCTTTATGTGCTGTGCTGTCAATTTTTATTGCATCAGTAAAAAGGTTAATTGCTTCATCGTATTTTTCTAATTGCACAAGATTAATATATGCAGAATTGTATAATGCTCCATAATGGTTACTGTCAGTAACATCCAAGAGTTTGTTGTATTGCTCAAGTGCAAGTTGCGGCTGATTGTTTTCCTGATAATAAAAGCCAAGATTATATAGTAACTCAATATTTTCAGGGGCCTTCATCAGTCCTGCTTTGTAATACTCAAGTGCAATAATATCTCCTGCATTCATGTATAGCTGCCCGAGCAAATTATAAGCTGCAATATATTCAGAGTCATATTCCAGTACGGTTTGAAGACTTTCGATGGCCTTTGCAGGGACATTCATTTCCCGAAAAATTAATGCTTCGATAAAATACGTGTCAGCGTCTTGTTGATTATAAGACTTAATTTGTCGGATATATTCGAGAGCATCCATATACTCCTCAACATAATAATATATTTGAGCCAGACGCAGCAATGCCTCCTTGTCCCCGGGAAAGCGTTTTAAACAGGTTTCTGCAGTTGTTTTTGCTTTTCCTGATTGTCCCTTTAGCATGCGGTAGTCAATCAACTTGTAATACACGTTTGCATTAAGGGAATCCAGTTTCAGTGAGATGTTCAAATCATTAATTGCTTCATCGACATTTCCTTTTTCAGCATAAAGTTCAGCCCTATGAATAAATAATTCCGGACTTTTGGGATTTTCCCGAATTTGCTCTGACAGGGATTCAATACTCGTGATGTCAATTGTTTCGTCAGTCACTTGAACATCCTTTTTATCCGGATTGCAAGCGATAAATCCACTGAGCACGAGAAGGAATGCAATGTATTTAAGACAGTGCTTCATATTTTATTTCTTTTCAGTAAGTTTTGCGCGAATTTTCGCTTCGATTTCTTCGCTTAATTCAGGGTTATCCAGCAGTAATGCCTTTACGGCATCTCTTCCTTGTCCTAAGCGCGTTTCGTTATATGAAAACCAAGAGCCACTTTTTTGAAGAATTTCCATATCTACGCCAAGATCAATAATTTCCCCAACTTTAGAAATTCCTTCACCGTACATAATGTCAAATTCAGCACGACGGAATGGTGGTGCGAGTTTATTTTTGACAATTTTCACTTTTGTGCGGTTTCCGGTTATGTCGGTAGTATCTTTAATTTGTGCTGAACGGCGAATGTCAACCCGGATAGTGGAATAAAATTTCAGTGCGTTTCCACCAGTTGTTGTTTCGGGATTTCCAAACATTACGCCAATTTTTTCACGGAGCTGATTAATGAAAATACAGGTTGTATGCGTACGGCTGATATTTGCAGTTAGTTTACGCAGTGCTTGAGACATGAGACGAGCTTGTAATCCCATTTTGGAATCGCCCATATCGCCTTCAATTTCTGCCTTTGGTGTAAGTGCTGCAACAGAGTCAATCACGATAATATCAATTGCTCCCGAGCGAATCAAATTATCCGTAATTTCAAGTGCTTGTTCACCATTGTCAGGTTGTGAGATGAAGAGATTTTCAACATCAACACCAAGTTTTTCAGCATAAAAACGGTCAAATGCGTGTTCGGCATCAATAATTGCGGCAATTCCACCATTTTTTTGTGCTTCTGCAATGGCATGAATTGCTAATGTGGTTTTACCTGAAGATTCGGGGCCGTAAATTTCAACAACACGACCGCGAGGATAACCTCCTATGCCAAGTGCATTATCCAACATAATAGAACCTGATGAAATAACCGGAATATCTTCTATCACTTTGTCGCCAAGTTTCATGATAGATCCTTTTCCAAAATCTTTTTCAATTTTACCGACAGCTAATTGCATTGCTTTCAGCTTCTCGTTGCGAATATCCTGTGCATCTTTTTTTGCCATAATTCGATTGGATTTTATGTGTTAGTAATCTATAAATTTATTTTTTCTAAAATTTGATCAGTATGTGTTTTTGATTTTACTTGTTTAAAAACTTTTGTAATTACGCCTTTTTCATCAATAACAAATGTTGTGCGCTTGATTCCCATGGATTTTTTTCCGTAAAGATTTTTTTCACCCCAAACACCGTATGCCTGAATGATTGATTTGTCTTCATCGGCAATTAGTGGAAAGGGCAACTCGTGCTTTTCCGCAAATTTTTCATGAGATGCTTCACTGTCGGCACTTACTCCTACAACCGCATATCCTTTAGATAACCACATTTCATAATTATCCCTGAAATCGCAGGCTTCTGCAGTGCATCCGGGCGTATTGTCTTTTGGATAAAAGTATAGAATCAATTTTTTCCCTGAAAAATCAGATTGTTTTATCAGATTTCCTTTTTGATCTTTTCCTTGAAAATCGGGAGCTTTATCTCCGGCTTTTAATGCTTCCATTTTATTTTTATTTTTATTTTTTCGTTTTACAAATATACTGAGACTTGTAAAATATCACTCCTTCTGTACTTGAAAATTGCTTTTATTTTTACATTTTCTAAGATGTTTTTCAAAGCACGTGAAAAATTGCTATTTTTATAAAGAATCTTAAAGATAATAAAATCATTTGATTTTGACAGGATATTTTCGACATATTTTATTTCTATTAAGCCTTGTATTGCTTCTGCTTTACAGCAATGCTAGGGCTCAGACTGTTGAGCTTGATTTAAAGGAGCAGGCACTTTTGCAAGCTGCTGAAGATAGTCTTGAGGTCGAAAATTATCAATATGCACGTCAGGTTTTCTCACAATTACTCAGTCTTCACAACGATGAGTTGTATTTTCGCTTTAAATATGCGGTCTGTTTAGTTTATTTAAACAGCGATTTGGATCAGGCAATCGATTATCTGAAGATTGCCGCACAATCAGGGAAGATGCCCGAAGCATATTATTATCTCGGATTAGCAAATCACTATCGCTATATGTTTGATAAAGCGATAAATAATTATAATAAATTCCTGCAATCCGATTTGTCCTCCAAGGAAAAAGAAATATTACCGGTTTATCGTCAAATTGCAATGGCAGAAAATGGAAAAATGCTTGTCGAATATGCTTACATGCTCAATGTGATTGATAATAAAAATCTGACAATGAGCGACTTTTTCTATTCTTATAATCTTGATAATATGGGCGGTCGGTTTGTGCGTAAACATCCTGATTTTCAAACTCGTTATGATAGAAAGCGAGAGAAGTATCCCATCATGTTTATTTCTACTGACAATAATTACATTTTATTCAGTAGTTATGGCAAACGCGGAAAGACCGGTAAAGATTTGTACGAAGTCAAGCGGCAAGCAGATGGTAACTGGGGAGATGCTGAAATCTTGGGCAAAATTATTAACACAGCGGAAGATGAGGATTTTGCGTATTTGCATCCTGACGGGAAGCAACTGTTCTTTTGCTCGAAAGGGCATAATAGCATGGGTGGATATGACATTTTTCGAAGTCAATGGAATGAAAAGAAAGGAAACTGGGGAATCCCAAGAAACATGGATTTTCCGATAAATTCTCCAATGGATGACATGCTTTATGTCAACGATTCTGCGGATAATTACGCCATTTTTGCTTCTCGTCGCGATTCGGAAAATGAGCGTGTTAGCATTTATAAAATCCTAATAAAGAAAGACCCGCAGAAACGTAAGGTTGAAAGCATGCAGGATTTAATCAAAACTTCAAAACTTCAAGTGAATTTGCTTGCCGCAGAGCTTGAAACCCGTGATGAGGACACCCCTGACAATCAGTTTGAGACAGATGATGAAACCGTCGATACTACAAATTTAGTTCTTGCTTTAAATAATAGCAATGATGATGAGATTTCTCCTGAACTCACAGCATATCAAAATCAAAAAACTGAGCTTGATGAAAATCTGCAAGGCTTAAACACGATTCGTGATGAATTGGCAAGTGAGCAAAATCAATTTAAACAACTTGTTGCGGACGCATGGGCTTCAGAAGACAGCCTATTAGCGCTTGCCGGCATGGATGCTGTTAAAGTCTATGATGAAAAGCTATCTTCGTTGAATGCAGATGTTGAGGCTTTTGAATCCATGCTTCAGGAACTTAATTTGCAAAATGATGAAATTCCTCAAAAAACGGTTCAAACAAAATTAGATGCTCTGGCAGATAATGCAGAGCGCTTGGTTGAAGATTATGAAGATTTTGATTTAATCAGTGCGCTTGAGGCGGATAACGCAAAAAATCAAGACAAACTTACAAATCTGAAATCTGAAATTGAGGAAATTAAGCAATCATTAAGCAAAGAACGGGAAGAAGGAACGATTAAGGATATCACGGATAAGGCAATTGCAAGTCATGAACAGGTTAGAAAAGCACAAAAAAAGCAAATTGCAGAATTGTCAGAATTGGAATATGATTATCAAAGTTTGCAAGCAAAACAAGATGAGTCTGATCTTGCGCTTAGCTTAATCAAAGAAAATAAAAACAACTTAAAATCTGTCGATGAATCGGTTGAAATCCCGTTGGCTGATATTCAAGTTGCTGAGCAAAAAGTAACAAGCGCCCGTCTAAATCGCTTAAATAAAATTCAGCGGGAAATACAACAAAAAAACAACAATGATTTTGATATTGAGCCATGGTTTGAACAAGCTGAATATCAGGCAGTGATTGAAGAGTCCCTTGCTAAAGTAGGACAAACGAAGACGGATGATTTTCCCGAATCTCTTATTGCTGAAAAACCCGACTTGGAAACTGCGCTTGTGGAGCGCAATGCTGCAAGTGAAGAAATAAAATCCATAAAGGAGCAATTGAAAACTGCCGATGAGGAGCAAAAGCCAGCCTTATGGAAAGCAATGAATGAACAAATCTCACATTTTGAGGGGAATAATGAAATTATTGAAGCGTATGTTCCCGACTCAGATTTGGTTGCTGAAAATACAGATGTTGATCCCGAACAAAGCGATAATTCATTTGATGTCAATCCCGAACCCGAAATAAAATATCCGGATGCTTTCAGGTCAAACAATGAACGTGAGCGTTTTGTAAGGGAAACGAAAAATAGTTTGAATGCTGTAAATGAAAAACGAAAGGAAACAGAAACTAACTTAGCGGATTTTAATGAAACTCAATCGACTCAATTATCACAAGTTAAATTAGTTAATTCACAGGAGGAGCTTGATGCTTTACGGGAATCTCAAAAGGAGATAATTCAACAAGCAATTGATCTTAACAATTCGGTGTTGGATGAAGAACAAATGCTTAATAAAGTGTTGTCGAATGAGTTGTATCGCTTTACTGAAGGGAGCCCCGGTTTTGATTCAGTGCTTAAAGGGCAAATTGAAGAGGCCGTTCGCTTAGCAGATGAATCGGAAAGTTTTGAAATATCAGCACGAAATAATGAAAATCCCATTCGAAAAATGAGTTTCCTTGACAAAGGGAATGAGAAAATTAGGGAAGCAAATCAGGTTTTACGTCAGCTGAGTCAGGATATTGCGGGAGTTGAGATTGCCGCTGAATCGTCCGATAAAAGACCGAATACGAACACAATTAAAGCCATTATTAGAGAAACGAATGATGAATTAACCCAGGTTGAAGTGGAAAATCCATTTGTTAATCCGGTTAATCAAAGTAATGCGCCTTTAATTGTTGAAAAAGATGAGCAAGCGCGTGAGTATGCATTTCAATTAACCGACTCTTTATTTGGCACACGGGAAGTTGTGCGTACAAAAATTAAGGAAAATCCGGAATCAGAGGAACTTGCCGAATTACGTCGCCAAGAAGATGCAATCCGCTTTGAAATTGCAGAGGAGGTTACAGATATTTATAGTCAGGCTCAACCTGTGCTTAATCGTAAAATCCAAAAAAATCAGGAAACAATCGAGTATTTACAAGATATCGGATTAATAAACGAACGACAAATTCCCGGTTTAGTGGATGATATTGATCCGGCAACCTACTCGGCAAACCCCAACATGACGCCGATTCAAATTCATCGAAACATTACCCGTTTGGCAAATCACATGAATGCACAAATGGAGCTATTGCAAACACAGGAAGCCTTGATAAATACCGTACGAACTAATCCTTCTAATCCCATTCCTGGCGCATGGTTCGACTTGGTGAACAAAATGAATCGTTTGGCAGAACCAAAAATTCCTGTTGACAAAAACTTTACGGACATTCAGCTCGAAACCTATGAAGCAGCAGGCATTGCACTCCCTCCTTCAGAGCGGAAAACAAAAGAAAAGTTAGAAAACCGAATCGCTAAGTCTGAAGGGAAAATTAATGAAATTCAAGAAGCAATTGCTGAAATACGTAATTCCGAAACGGTGGATGATCGCAGTTTGAAACAGTTGGAGAAACTTGAAGAAAAACAAACCAAAGAATCTGTCAAACAAACTGAATATAAAGTGGAACGCCAAGGCTGGTATTTTAATCTTAAGGAAAAATCTGCCGGTGATAATCCGCTTGTCGAAACGGTTTACAGCATTGCAGACAGTTTGAATCAAGTCGCATCAAAACAACTTGAAATTATTCAGGAAAATGAGCCGGAACCCGAATTGAAATTTAAACAATTGCAGTATGCGCACGGATTGTTGATTGAAGCCAATCAATTAATACAAAGTGTTGAAATGCATGAGCGCAATGAAATTTCTGATGATGCTTTAACTGCTTACATTAAAACGTATCGTCCTGAATCCGAGGATGTTTCTGTAGATGATGAGCTGATTGCGGAAAACAATGAAACCCAAGATGTTGTCGATGATACAGAAATAGGTGATGCGACAGATGATATTTTTGATGAGCAGGATGAAAATCCGCAAAATGACACCGATGAATTTGTTGATACAGAACCAGATGACACAGAAGACCAAATTACAGAAGTAATAGATGTTGAAACAGATTTAGACGATGCTTCTGAAATCGAAAATGCAGAACAAAACACCAATCAAAATGATATTGAGCAGGATGCAGATCAAACAGATTCACAGGATTTAGTTGAAGCAGATGAGGTCGAAGACAAAAATCAGGAAAATGTTTCCATTGAACAACAAGATGTTGATCCAGATGATGAACAGGCAATGCAAACGGATAATAATACGGTGATTTCCGATGATGCATTGTATTATCGAATTCAAATGGTTGCATATTCGCGTCCCTTAAATGATACAGCATTTCGTGGGATTTCACCGGTGGTGGATGAACAGGTTCCGGGACAAAATATTTATCGATATCTTGCCGGGAAATTCTACAATAGCAATTCATGGCGCAATGCTTTGCCTTTGGTGAAAAATCAGGGTTTTACGGATGCTTTCCCTGTTGCATATTTAAACAGAGAACGCATCAGTCTAGCCAGAGCGAGAGATTTGCGCTATCTTGAAAAAGATTTGCCTGCCGAATTCCGTATTTTAACGGCAACTCAGGATGATTTCATTGCTCAACAGGACGAAACGGGAGCACAAGTTGATGTGGCGGCTGCAAATCAAATGACAGTTGTTCCCGTTTTGGAAGATAATCAATCCGCATTTTACAGCATACAGCTTGGAGCCTTTGGCAGAGCAGTAAATCAAGATAATATTCGTGGTGTTTCTGCTGATTTTTATCATCGTGAAGGCAATGGATATTACAAATATTACCACGGGAAATACAGAAGTTACGATCAGGCATTGCAAGAAAAAGGCATTGTTAATCGCAGCATTGCGGATGCATTTATTGTCACATTCAGCGGAGGTGAGCGTGTGCCGAGAGCAGAAGCAGATGCAGCTATACGAAACGCACCACCTATTGCAGATACCCAGGAGCAAGATGCTGATGTCTCATCAAATGGAATCCGTTTCCGGATACAAATCGGTGCATTTTCAAATCCGATATCTCCAGAGCAACTACAGAATTACCGTGAAGCATTTACTCCTTATCCGATAGGAAATATCAATAGGGGTAATATTACAATTTATTTTATTGAAGGATTTGAATCATATGAAACCGCAGGGCAAGCGTTGAAAATCATGGTGCGTCCGCTTGTTGGCGATGCTTTTGTTACTGCATGGCGCGGCGATACAAAAATTACCATACGAGAAGCCTTGCAAGCTGAGTAGGTGATTTCACTACTTGAAAAACCCCATGTTTTATACAAAAAGCTAATTTAATTTGAGTTTTTAATTTGTTTTATAACTGCGCATGTGCTTTTTTGCTGGTTTGAATGGTTGTTTTAAGTGGTGTGTGAGTGTGCTTCTCTGTTTTTCTTTAAGTAGGTAGTGAGATTAGTATAAGTGTTTTGGGGATAATTTGTGATTTTATTCGTTTATAACCGTTAGTAACGGCTATTGCCCCATTTTACAATGGCTGTGTGATTTATACGAAAAAAACAGTTCTGCATTTAATGATTGACTAATTCGTAATGTAATCCAATCCGGGAGTTAGCAATGATAATGTGGCAGCATTTTGAGTTTCTTTTTGAAATGACTATTTCAAAATATTCGAAACTCAGGAAGTGCACTTTTGTTCAGGTTCTTGGTTTAACTTAATAATTACTTAACTATAGTTCAAGATTATTTTCATTAACTTTGGAGATTATCAATTAGTATGAAACATGTTTAATGCAGAAGATTATACGATACTCCTTGTGGATGATGAAGCGGACATCATTGAGTTTTTAAGTTATAATTTACAAAAGGAAGGATATAAAATTCATAGTTGCAGTAATGGTAATCAGGCAATTTCTATGGCAATTAAAGTAAAGCCTGATTTAATTTTACTTGATATTATGATGCCGATGAAAGATGGTATTGAAACTTGTCAAGAACTACGAGAAGTAAAAGGCTTGGAAAATGTATTAATTATGTTTTTAACTGCCCGTGCTGAAGATTATTCGCAGATTGCAGGCTTTGATGCCGGTGCTGATGACTATGTATCAAAACCCATTAAGCCCAAAGTTTTACAGAAACGAATTAAGGCAGTATTGAAGCGTGCAAAAAAAATGCAAGAGGAAAATGAGCTGGTACAATATGGGGGATTCATACTCGACCATGATAGACACCTTGTCGTTATTGATGATGTTGAAATTAATTTGCCACGAAAAGAATTTAAACTCTTAAGTTTGCTTGCATCAAAACCATCAAAAGTTTTTTCCCGCGATGAAATATACAACCATGTATGGGGTGAGGATGTTATTGTCGGAGATCGAACCATTGACGTTCATATTCGCAAGATTCGTGAAAAAATCGGAGACAATTATATCATAACGCTTAAAGGTGTTGGATATCGCTTAAATATTGATTAATTCATGCAAAATTATTCTGCAAATACCTTGGCATTTCGTGTTAGCTTAATTCTTGCAATTGTGCTAGTTGGCTTAGTTGTTGTTTTGAAATACAGTATGGGTTTATCAATCGAATGGACATTTATTGTAATTGTCACAGCTTGCTTTTTTATTATTTCCTTTTTTATCCTTAGAAACATACTTTATAATTTCATTTATCGTCGCATTCGCCTTATTTACAAATCCATTAGCAATATAAAAGAAGATGATAAAACCAAGCAAGAACCCTTTAATATGCACACTGATATGCTTCAACAAGTTGATCATGATGTGACAGCATGGGCTGAGAAAAGCAAAAAAGAAATTGAGCAATGGAAACACATGCTTCAATATCGAAAGGAATTTGTTGGCAATGTGTCGCATGAACTCAAAACTCCGATTTTTAATATTCAGGGATATACACTTACTCTCTTGGAAGGCGGCTTGGAAGATAAGCGAATTAACACCCGATATCTGTCCAAAATTGAAAAAAACATTAACCGTATGATTTCCATTGTCAGAGATCTTGAGGCAATTTCTAAACTGGAGCATGGTGAATTGAGTTTGCGAATTATTGAGTTTAATCCCATTAATCTGGCACAAGATGTCATTGAAAATCTGGAAGAACGTGCTAATGAAAAGGATATAACTCTGGAAATTGTCCCGCATTATGAAAAAGCGCATCTTGTTGAGGCAGATCCTGAATATATTCGACAAGTTTTTACGAATTTAATTCTGAACAGCATCAATTACGGGAAAGAAAAAGGACATACAAAAATTGAATTTTTTGATATGGATGATAATTTACTTATTGAAGTTACCGATAACGGGATTGGAATTGCTGAAGAAAATATTCTACGAGTTTTTGAGCGGTTTTACCGTGTCGATAAAAGTCGTTCTACACAATCGGGTGGGACAGGACTCGGTTTGGCAATTGTAAAACACATTATCGAAGCTCATAAACAAACCATCAACGTTCGTAGTCGTATCGGAATTGGTACCACACTGGCGTTTACGCTTAGAAAGCATTAAAAAGAGGGTTGATTTTTAAAGACTAAAATTAATGGCACTTTTTTTGAATGATTTATTTAATATATTCGTAAAAATATGCATCATGAAAAAACTTGTATTGCTATTATCACTTGTCTTAATTGCAGGAGCTGCACTTCCCCAAGAAGTTGAATCACATAAACCCATGGGAAGATGGTGCTATAATATATTAACAAAACGTATAGAAGGGCCTGAGAAAGATAAGCGCAGAATGAAAAAAGGAGTTCGCATCATCAGCAGAAAACATATTTCATCAAATCAGGCATACAAATTAACCCTACTTTTTAATGAAGATGAATATCGCTTAGGGTTTGTAAAAGGACTTTATCCAAGCATTACAGATAAATCGAATGCAATTATAATGCTCGATGGGTTTGAAAAATTCTCTTATCAGACAATTCTATGGGAATACATTCAGGCTGAAAATCGAAAATTTGGAGTTGAGGAAACTGACATTACTTCTTATCAGGAATTTCTTGAAATGAGAGACAGGAAACGAGACAGACAATATGATGAAGATGATGATAAAGATCTTATCATTGAGGAAGAGGAAGTTGAAGAGAATGCAATAAGCGAACATACTGAAGAAGAGACCACTTCTGAAACAACAGAAACTGAACTTGAGGAAAATCAGATTGAAGCGAATACCAACTCGACCATTTTCCCGGATGCAGCAGCATACACTGGCAAAAACAAAGGCTGTGATAATTATTTAAGTGAGAAACCATTTTTGGCATTTGCGAATACCGTTGCACAATTTGATAATGATAAGGAAAAAGCAATTATTTGCATGGAATACACAGAAAAATATTGCTTTACGACATCGCAAGTCATGAAACTTGGAGTTATTATTGAAAATGAAGCCTCACGCTATGTGTTTTTCAAAACAGCTCAGGATAAAGTTTACGATAAAGACAATTTTCGTTATGTGAAACAGCTGTTGACTAATGAACGGTTTATTGAAGAGCTCGATTAATTAGTGTCTTACAATAATGTCCAAGATCTCCATTTTGGCTTTTTTATTATAGTTTTTTCAATCGACAAAAACGGCGATAAAAATCAATTATTGATTTTTATCGAACAACAGAGAGTCTTTTGTGTATATTTGATAAAAACTTTACCATGTCAAGATATTTTACCAAACGAACAATAAACCGCGGGAAAGCACCAGGCTCATTAGTTTTTATCGGAGAGAGAAAATCAGATGAAACAATTTTGAATCTCATACAATATAACGAGAAAGAGATTGACGACTTTATTATTGCTGAATCTGACCTTGAGTCCATTCCCGAAAAAATCGACACCGAGAAAACTTCATGGCTGAATTTGGATGCACTGCACAATCTGGAACTGATGAAGTTTATCAAATCGCATTTTCATATTCATCCATTGCTAATGGAGGATATTCTTAACACGGGTCAACGTCCTAAAGTTGAGGATTTTGACAATTGCAGCTTAATCAGCATGAAAATGTTGCAACTTGAAGGAGATGAAATCGCTGTTGAGCAAGTAAGTTTTGTGCTGAGTGAAGGTTTGCTCTTGAGTTTTCAGGAACGTCCCGGCGATTTATTTGATCTGGTACGAAAGCGCTTGGTTGAAGCAAAAGGTCGTATCCGCACAGCAGGTGCAGATTATTTGTGTTACGCATTGATGGATACTTTGGTTGACCATTATTTTGATATCATCGGGCAAGTTGGAGATAAGGTAGAAGACCTAGAAGATGTGATTCTAAATCATCAAGATCAGAATATCTCAACTACAATTTACAAATATAAACGGGAATTTCGTGTTTTACACAAAGCCATTTTGCCGGTTCGGGATATGCTTCTAAAAATACTAAAATCCGAAGACAATCAATTCAAACAAGAAAACAGGCAATATCTTCGTGATTTACTCGACTTGTGTCAACAAGCTCTTGAATCAGTTGAGAGTTATCGGGAGCAATTATCGGATTATCACAACACATACAATACCATCGTAAACAACCGCATGAATGATGTGATGAAAGTGCTTACTGTTTTTGCATCAATATTTATTCCCTTAACCTTCATTGCCGGTGTTTACGGAACCAACTTTGAAAACATCCCAGAATTAACTTATAAATACGCCTACTTTATTATGTGGGCCTTTTTTGTAGTTATAATTGTTGGCATGGTTATTTACTTCAAGCGAAATAAATGGCTGTAAGCATTATCCTTTTATCGGATTCCATCCTTGCGCTTCAATTTTAACATCTTCTCCGTTTTCCGGAACGAGATAATGTCCTGATTCGGCATGTGTCATATGTCCAATGATAGAAACCCCAGGTATTGCAACCAATTTTTCGTGTTGAGTTACCGGAACAGTAAATAACAGTTCATAATCTTCCCCACCATTCATTGCGGCAATAATTGGGTCAAGATGAATTTCTTCAGCGCATAAGCGGGCTTCATAACGTATTGGAATTTTCTCCTGATAGATGCGACAACCCAAATTAGATTGATTTGAAATGTGCAATATTTCTGACGACAAACCATCCGAAACATCAATCATAGCACTCGGAGTAACTTCGTGCTCTTTTAAAAGAGAAACAATATCACGTCTGGCTACCGGTTTTAACTGGCGCTGTAAAACATATTCGTAATTAGTCAATTTTGGTTGAATTTCCGGATCTTTCATATAGATTGCTTTTTCCCTTTCAAGAATTTGCAATCCGAGATAAGCTCCACCTAAATCACCTGAAACGCAGATTAAATCAGTTTCTTTAGCAGAATTTCGCTTAATTGCCTTGCCCTTTTCAACCGAGCCGATGGCAGTTATACTGATAACAAGTCCTGTTAATGAGCTGGTGGTATCACCGCCAACCATATCAACTTGATGCTCACGACAAGCTTCTTTCATCCCTTCATACAATTCTTCAATTGCTTCAACCGTGAATTTTGAAGAGATTGCTATCGAAACAACCACTTGTTCCGGCTTTCCGTTCATGGCATAAATGTCGCTCAAATTAACGATAATGGATTTATAACCAAGATGTTTCAGCGGAGTGTAAACCAAATTGAAATGTATGCCTTCCATAAGCAAATCAGTACTCACTAAACTTTCCTTATTGTCATAATCAATAATGGCGGCATCGTCACCGATTCCATAAACCGTACTTTCATTTTGTGTTTTTATATTTTCTGTCAGATGACGAATCAGACCAAATTCTCCGAGCGCTTCGATGCGTGTTTTTTTCATAACTGCTTATCTTTAATTTGCAAAAGTAAGGAATGTTTGGCAAAGTCTTTGTTTCAATTGTGATTGATGTCCGGAAAATATTTCTGAAAAATGCTGTGATACGCCTTGTTTCTGTATTTTGAAATAAAAACCCGGAATATGCGTTTTTTTTATAAATTTGTTCAAAGCTTAAAACTATGCGATTTATACTGCTCATTATTGCCCTTCTGGGTGTGAATTTCCTGAATGCCCAGCAATTGGCCTTATATAATGACTATCTAGATAACGTTCAGATTTTTGATGGCGGGAAATTTCAGGAACTTGAACATCTTCCTTTGACATCCTATCAAATTGGAAATAATGCCATCGGATATGAAGACAATGCAAGCAGTTTTAAGGTGTACTATAATCATTACTCATTCAAAGTGAGCGAATTTGTTTCAGATTATACCGTAACTGATAATCTTATTGTTTTTAATTTGAATAATCAGCTTAAAGTGTTTGATAACGGGGATACAAAAACACTTGCAATTCATGCCGGTGAGTATCGTGTAGGAGATGATTTGATTGCGTTTTATGACAAACAAAAATTCCTGCTCAATGTCTATTACCAAGGCGAAATAATTCCCTTGGATGATGTTTTGGCATCTGAAGCGGAACCGGAATTTATTGTGGGAGAAAACACCTTGGTTTATAAAGATGCACAAGGATATTTACACATTTTTTACCGTGGTGAATTGTTTGAATTGTTATATGCTGAGCGTGCTAAAGATTATAAAGCGGGTCGTGATATTGTTGCCTTTGTGGAAACTCCCGTTGATAATTTTCAGGCTTTTTACGGCGGAGAATTTATCCAACTTGAAGATTTTGAGCCAAAATCCTTTAAAATGGGTGATGGATTTGTAGCATATATTGATTCCAACGATTATCTGAAACTTTTTGATGGTACCGAAACTCAAACCATTTCTTTCGATGCGCCTGAAGAATATGATGTCACAGATGAATTATTGGTTTTTCATGTACAAAATTACTTCAAAGTGCATTGGCGCGGAAAAACTTATACTCTGGAAAGCCATATTCCCGAATCTTATAAAATGGATCAAAATATTCTAGCTTATATTGATGAGCAGGGATACCTGAAAGTATTTGACAGAGGAACGAAACAGACACTAAGTTACGAAGCTATTAATGAGTACGATTGTCACGGAAACACCGTTTTTTATAATTATGGAATCAACTCCAATGATATTTATTACGACGGTGAAGTCTATTCCGGAGATTAATTATGTCAATTGCTAAAAATACTGCCATTGTAAAATTATTGGCTCATGAAGCCGGCTTCGATTTGATCGGGATTACAATTCCCGAAGTGCCTGAATCTCATCTAAACAAATATTATTCATGGTTAGATCAAGGTTTTGCCGCCAAAATGGGCTATATGCATAGAAACATTGACTTAAGAACTAATCCTCAAAAATTGTTTGAAGGGGTGAAAAGCATTTTGGTTTTGGCTTTGTCTTATTATCCGGAAAAACATCCCGACATACCTTACAATATCTCGAAATATGCATACGGACGAGATTATCACAAACTCATAAAGTCGCGCGGAAAAACATTGCAAAAGCAACTGAAAATAAAATTTCCTAATTTGAAATCTAGAGTTTTTGTTGATTCGGCGCCGGTAATGGAGCGCAGCTTGGCAGTACAATCCGGTTTGGGATGGATTGGGAAAAACAGCTGTTTAATCAATCGGGAAAAAGGATCATTTGTTTTTTTAGCAAGTCTTTTTCTAAATATTGAGCTTGAACCGGATTCTGCATATGAAAAATCCTACTGCGGAAATTGTACAAAATGCATTGATGCCTGCCCAACAAGCGCCATCACGGAAGCCGGTGTGGATTCAAGCCGCTGTATTTCTTATCACACGATTGAAACTTCCGAGAAAATCCCTGCTGAAATTCTAAAAAACATGGATAATCAATTATTTGGCTGTGATATTTGTCAAGATGTTTGTCCGTGGAATCAAAAATTAACTGCACATACAGAAGCTGACTTTTTACCAGGAAAACATCTCGAGTTATTGAATGAAGATGCATTGAAAAACATGAGTGAAGAAACATTCCGGGATCATTTTGCTGGTACGCCCTTTCTTCGTACCGGAAAAGCGAAATTATTGCAAAGCATGGCTCAATTGTCAGACTGATTTTTCATTTAAAGCAAAAATGATTGAAAATTGGGCTTAGAGAAAGCAAGATAAGATTTAAACCATACATTTATTGTAAACGATGATATTGAAACGGGCATTAATAACAGTATTCAGTTGTGGATGTTTGGCCTGATGTATTAAAAACTCCTTAAAACGGCTTAAAACCAATAATTTCACGAACGGCTTTTAGTGTTTTTCCGGCAGACTCACGGGCTTTTTCAGCGCCAAGATTTGCTACTTTTTTGAGATAATCATCATCTGCTTCAATTGCTTCAATGCGATCTCTTAAGGGAGCAATTTCCCGATTGATATCATCAGCCAATTGCTTTTTCAAGTCGCCGTAGCGGATGCTGCAATCTGCGTAAGCGGCTTTAAACTGATCTAGAACCGCTTCATCCGAAACAATTTTCATAATGTCGAACAAATTTTGAACGGGTTCACTAACCGGGGAGTTTTTTTCAGTTGGTCCGGTGTCAGTTTTAGCTTTCATCACTTTTTTTCTGAGTTGCTTTTCGGTATCTGAAAGATAGAGTCCGTTACCTTCGGATTTTCCCATTTTTCCGCTACCGTCAAGCCCCGGAATTTTAATTAATTCGCTGCCGAAATTAAAGGGTTGCGGAATGTTAAAAAAATCGGCTTTATACATGTGATTGAAACGCTTTGCAAATTTTCTGGCCATTTCCAGATTTTGTTCCTGGTCTTTTCCAACAGGGACATGTGTCGCCTGATGAATCAGAATATCAGCAGCCATAAGCACAGGGTAAGTCAACAATCCAGCATTAATATTCTCTGGTTGTTTTCTGGCCTTATCTTTAAAAGATGTTGTGCGCTCTAATTCACCAAGATAGGCATTCATATTTAGCAACAAATATAACTCTGCAATTTCCGGAACATCAGATTGGACATAAAGTGTGACTTTTTCAGGATCAAGCCCTGCTGCAAGATACTCAACAAGCACTTGTCGAACACTTTGATGGAGTTGTTCAGGTTTTGGGTGCGTGGTTAATGAATGATAATCTGCAATAAAAAAGAAACAGTCATGTTCATCTTGTAATTTGACAAAATTCTTTACTGCTCCAAGATAATTTCCAAGATGCAATCGTCCTGTTGAGCGTATGCCGCTTAATACTGTTGCCATAGTTTTATTCGTTTAATTCAAGGTCTGTATCAATGCTACCGTCAAGGATTCCCTGATATTCTTCCGGATTATTCAAAATCTCCAGCGCTTTTTTAACTTCTTCGTCATCAGCTAATTGATATTGTAATTGACCTTTTTGATAATAGTATCTACCAATAATTTTCTGTTCAATAATTTTCTTAATTTCTGTACGGAATAAACCGAGATCTTTTTCTCTATCATGTGCAATTTTTGCCTCAAGTGCTGCAAATTCATCCTCAGCTACCTTGTAATATTTCTCTTTTTTCGCTGTTTCCATTAATTCCTTAAACGATTCTTCTGAGCTCGTTTCATAATCGAAGGATTTTTCATTGATAAAATCAATAAATGTTTGATATTCTTCGTCTGTAAGCTTGAAATCTTTTAATTCAGGAGCTTCCTGATTTTCATGTACATATTTTGAAACAAAATCAAAAATCAAATTTTCAATCAATAAGTGTGCGGTAATTCTACTGAGTTTTTCCGTCGGAATTGCAATGTCGGGACGAATGCCACCACCATCATATACACTTCGACCATTCTTTGTTTGAAATTCGGAAATCAATGAATCAGGAACTCGTCCTACGCTGCCGTCTTCATTTCGATGTGTGTAATCCAGTGCCTGAATGCAACGTCCGCTGGGGATGTAATATTTTGCGGTTGTAACTTTTAGTTTTGCATTATAGCTCAAGTCACGGGTTGTCTGAACTAAACCTTTTCCAAACGTACGTTGCCCAATAACCACTCCACGATCCAAATCCTGAATACATCCCGAAACAATTTCCGAGGCAGATGCTGAGCCTCTGTTCACAAGCACGACAAGTGGAATTTCCGTATCGTAAGGAGTCATTTGTGCTTTGTAGATTTTATTCCATCGTTCTACTTTTCCTTTTGTGCTGACAACGGTTTCATTTTGCTCAATAAACAGATTGCAAATACGGACAGATTCAATCAGTAATCCACCGGGATTATTTCTTAAATCAATCACCATTGATTCTGCATTTTCAGTTTCTTTTAATGCTTTTACCGCTTTATTAAATTCTTCAAATGCTTTGTTGGTAAAGCTGCTGAGTCGCACATATCCGGTTTTATCATCCAGCATTCCATAATATGGTACCGGGCTGATTTGAACTTTTTCACGCTCGAAAGAAAATTGTTTTGAATCCTCGGTAACGGCTCGCGTCACCTTTAGTTTCAATGTTGTTCCGGGTTGTCCTTTAAGCAATTCACTTACTTGTGATGTGGATAGATCTTTCAAATCTTTCCCATCAATTTCAATAATAATGTCACCTGCTCTTAATCCTGCTTTGTCAGCCGGAAAACCTTCGTAGGGATTAGTTATCATGATATATTCACCACGTTTACGAATTAATGCTCCAATGCCGCCATATTGTCCGGTTGTCATGAAGGTTAAATCTTCAATTTTTGATTCCGGAATGTAAACAGTGTAAGGATCAAGGTCTTTGAGCATTTCGTCAATTCCTTTTTTTATGCTTTCCCCTGCGTCAACGGGATCAACGTAATATAAATTAAGCTCTTTAATTAAAGATGAAAAGACATCGAGATGCTTGACGATTTCAAAATCGGGGCTTTTGTGTGATGTGAGTAATAGACTTGTCCCAGCGATAAAAAACAGACCCAGAACGCCAATAATAATTCGTTTATATGTCGTTTTTAAATGTTTCATAGAAAGTTTATTTCGAGATTATTTCTGTTAAACGTTGTAAAGTTAGAATTATTTTTGATTTGGTCGGTTGATATTCCAAAGCGTTACGACTTTTACAAATAATGGCAAAATGGATGTTGACATTTGACTTGTCAAGTGCGTTAATCAAAATATGCTTGTTTTTTCGGTAGGCTTCCCGTATCATTCGTCGTGATTGCACGCGCTGCCAAGCTTTATGTTGATGTTTTTTGGGAATGCTGATAAAAATTGCCGGAATGTCACCTTCGGTAAAGCGATAAACAATTGCAAATTCATCCTGAGTGAACCATTTTCCGGTTTTAAACAAGCTATCAATATCTGATTTTAGATGAAGGCGTTCGTTTTTTGTGAGACGATTTTTACCCAACAAACCGGTATTGGTTAAGCGACCTTCATTCATGGAGGCTTATTTCTTTTTGTTAAAAGCTTCAATGTATTGATCTAAAGCCATTGTCATCGAGGGATATTTCGGTTGTGGTGCTTTAATGTCCAAGTTTAAGTCGGCATCTTTAACCGATTTATGGGTTGAAGGACCAAAGGCTGCAATTCTGGTGCTGTTTTGCTTAAATTCCGGGAAGTTATGAAGCAAAGACTGAATTCCTGACGGACTGAAAAACACCAACACATCATAATTGACATTTTCCAAATCGGATAAATCGGCATGGACCGTTTTATATAGAATTGCCGGCGTAAATTTAACCCCTGTTTTTTCCAGTTTTCCGGGAATATTTTGTTTAGAAACCGAACTCATCGGGACAAGAAAATTTTCCTCATTGTGTTTTTTAATCAAACCTAACAAGTCATCAAAACGACCATCCCCGTAAAAGATTTTACGTTTTCTGTAAACAATAAATTTTTGAAGGTAAAACGCCACCGATTCAGACACACAGAAATATTTCCAAGAATCTTCGACTTTTAGTTTTAAATCCTCACAAATCCGAAAGAAATGGTTAACGGCAGTCCTACTAGTAAAAATCATCGCAGTATGGGCAGTAACATCCACTTTGGATTGTCTGAATTCTTTTGATTGAACTCCCTCAACCTCAATAAAAGGTCGAAAATCAATTTGAAGTTTGTGTTTCTCAGCCAAATCAAAATATGGCGATTTTTCCGATGACGGTTTCGGTTGTGACACCAGAATTCGTTTTATTTTTGAACTCATACAGACTCCTCGTGTTTTTTAGCTTGCCAGATATTTTATCAGCATTCCGACAGGCAATATTTCGAGGGCACAAAGATATAAAATTATACTGAATAATGAAATGTTGTTTTTTATTGAAATCTGTAATCCTCGAAATAATTTTGCTAAAAACAACAGGCTGTAAACCCCCAAACCTCCATATATAGCCCAAATCTGATATTCATGCGGCAAATAAAGGATTAAAAACAAAAATGGAATGAGTAGGAGTCCAAAAAACTTGTTTAGAATCATCCAATAACTCAGGTATTGAAATTGCAAATCAACATGCTTAGTTACCCAGCCTACAAAGTGATACAAAATGATTCTGAGGTTAAAAAACAGTGGAATGCCAATGAAAAGCACAAGTAATTGCATTGGCTCATTATCAAAATATACATTGAAATCAAAGCGCTGAATAATAAGAAATAAAATTAACGCAGAATTCACATAAAACACAATATTTAAACTTCCGCTAATGCGAGTGGTCAGGGAGTTTTGTTCTGCGATGAGTTTTGAGGTTGCTGTTTGATTAAATACAGAATTAAACAAGCGAGTAAAATATAAAGGTTTTAGATAGTAGCTGTAAATTAGAAATAGCAATCCTAAAACCAAGATAAGTAAGATCCAATCCTGATATGAATGATAGAGAATTTCTTCTCCCGGGAAACGCCACGAATCGTTCATTATTATTTTAAACAGTTAAATACATCACAAATCACAAAAAACAAAACTTGTCCGGCGAAGACGGATAAATTTCAAATTACAATATTCAAAAAAACAGCTCAACTTCCCAGCCTATCAACATTAATCTAACAGAAAATCCGTTAATCCAATTATTTTTCCGTTCATGTATAGCTCAACCTGATATTTTCCTTCCAAAACTTCCTGATCAAGATCATAGTAAATCACCACATCTAGAAATTCATTTTCATATTGTACTGTTCGGCTTTCAGAAAATGCAATTAATTCTTCTTCATAGGTGAAAAGATTGTCAGTGTTTTTAACCAATACATATCCGTCAGGACGAAGAATCCGAACATAAATTGTACGTTCTCCGGGTTCAGCAATTGAATTTTCCATCAGCGTAAACCGTGTTTGAATTTGCTCTACTCGACGAGCTTTGTCAATTTCGCGTCCGCGCCGATTAAATGTCAATGCCTGTATATTGGTTGCTTTAACAACCGAAGCCTGCTCAACAGTAAGCTCAAGCTCATCATTTTTATTTACAACTTCATCCATTTCATATTTTAGGCGCTCATGACTCTCTCTAACTTCATTGTTTTCAGCAATAAGCTGTGTGTTTAATTGATTTAGGGAGTCAATCTGATAAACATAGCTTTTCATGATGCCTCGCAGCGTTTCAATTTCTGATTGATATTGGCGAATTTGGGATGCATTGTAAGATTTAACCTGTTGCAATTCCTCAATTAATACTGCAATTTTCTCTTTTTCTTCGGACAATTTCTCATTCATGCTGTCATTCTCTGTTTGAATGGAATCATAATCGGAATATAGCCGGTTCAAATCCTCTTCAATCAAATCTTTAGCCGAAATTGTTTCCCCCATTTGTTGCACAACTTCATCATATTGGCGGTTTAAGGTGATGAGTTTATACGCGGCAAACCCAACGCCTATTAATAAAATTATAATTAACAAGGTTAATAATCGTGTTACTTTTTCTTTATTCATAGCAATTTATTTATTACTTCAACACTGCAAAAGTACGATTTATTGTGCAGATTATTATCAGAAATAAAGCGTTTTCATTTTCCACAATTTTTTCATTTGTCATAAAGCCGATAAAGGGACTTAATGACTTTCTCAACCGAAACGAAATATTATTTTTGCCAGCCCGTTATATTTATCTTATAAAAAACATTATTTTTGAAGAATTTGCAAAAGCTTTTATTATGAGTAATCAGATCCGAGTATTTAGTTTGGAAACCGGAAACTTCAAAGCCGATGGAGGAACAATGTTTGGAGTTGTTCCAAAAGTAATGTGGGAACGGATTTATCCGGCTGATGAAAATAATTTTTGCCCATGTGCCTGCCGCTCATTGCTTGTCGTTACTGGAGACAGAACCATTCTGATTGATACCGGAATTGGGGACAAGCTGGATCCTGATTATGCAAAGTTCCATTATCTTTTTGGAGATGACAATTTGTTGAAGTCTTTAAAGCAAGTCGGATTTGCCCCGGAAGATATTACCGATGTAATATTAACCCATTTGCATTTTGATCATTGTGGCGGAACCACAAATTTTGATGCACAAGGCAATTCACAAATTGTATTTTCTAATGCTGATATTTGGGTGAGCAAATCGCAGTGGAACTGGGCAATGAATCCGAATCGACGGGAAAAAGCTGCATATTTAAAGGAGAATTTAGATCCATTGGCTCGTTCTGCTCGTTTAAAATTGGTTGAAAATCCTTTCTTTCTGACACCTGATGTGGAATTGCGATTTTATGACGGACACACAAAAGGGCTAATGTCAGTTTTTATTAACTTGGGAAATCGCCGACTTGTCTTTGCCGGCGACCTACTTCCGGCGATACCATACATTCGATTATCATTTACAGCGGCTTATGATATTTCCCCCCTAACCAGTATTGAAGAAAAGGAGGTGTTTTTGAAAGAGTTGCTCGATAATGACGACATATTATTTATGCAACACGATATTAATGCAGAAGCATGCACATTAAAAATGACGCCAAAAGGCATCCGTGAAAACGAAATTTTGAAAGTCAATGAAATATTTGAGATATAGCATAATTATTATAGGATTGCTCACATTGGTTTCATGTACAGACCAATGGCACGAGGAGCAAAGCCAGAAATTACTCGTTAAATACGATTGGACATTGACCATGTATGTTGATGGTGTTCAAAATGAAGTCGTTTCTGTTGGAGAAATGAGATATCGCTTTAAAGCGGATGGAACTTTTGTAAAAGAAACACAAAGTGAGGATTTGCAAACATCTACTTGGGATATGCCACAATGCGATTATGTGCGGATTGGCTCATCAACTTTTCGCATTAGAACATTAACCAATCGAATTTTGAGTTTGGAATACGGGGAAGATGTGATGTATTTTCTGCCGGATGATTAATGATTAAATTTCAATAAGGCATCTACATATTGTCGGTTATTTGACAATCTCGGAATTTTATGTTGCCCACCCAGTTTTTGTTTCGATTTCAACCATCTGTAAAACGAACCATCGCTCATAACAACAACTTCCGGTGGTCCCAGTGTCATATTCTTATAACGCTTGGCATCATAATCTGAATTGATTTCGCGTAAAGTTTCATCCAAAATTTTAACAAAACGCTCTAAACTATCAGGTTGTTTAATAAATTCAAATAGCCATTGATGTGCAGCATTCTTTTCTTCGCCAAAATATCTCGGAGCTGCGGTATATTCCCGGATTTCTGCTCCGGTTAATTCACATGCTTTTTTAAGTGCATTTTCCGCATTGTCAATAATTACTTCTTCTCCAAAGGCATTAATAAAATGCTTTGTTCTGCCTGTAACTCTGATTTTATATGGCTTAATCGAGGTAAACATTACCGTGTCGCCAATCATGTAGCGCCATAACCCACTATTCGATGAAATGATGATTGCATAATTTTTGTTTAACTCTACATCTTCTAAGGGAATGGTTTTCGGATTTTCATCATTCAGCGTTTCCATGGGAATGAATTCATAAAAAATCCCATAATCCAACATTAGTAACATGTCACTTTTATCAGGCTCATCCTGCATGGCAAAGAAACCTTCTGAAGCATTGTAGGTCTCCATGTATTTCATGTTTGGATTACTAATCAGATTTCGATATGTTTTTCGGTAAGGGTCAAAACTGACACCGCCGTGAACAAACAGCTCCAAACTCGGCCACACCTCTGAAATATCATTTTTGCCCGTAATTTCCAATACTCGCCGCAGTAAAACCAAAAACCAACTGGGAACTCCGACAATATTTGAAACGGGACTTTTTATTGTGCTTTGTGCGATGCGTTCAATTTTTTCTTCCCACTCCTCCATTAACGCAATGTCAAGGTTCGGAAGCTTATAAATATAGGTCCAAAAAGGAAGATTTCTTAATAATACAGCCGAAAGATCTCCAGAAAAAGATTTGTCACTTGAATCATTCATTTGGTGGCTGCCACCCAATGCCAAGGTTTTCCCGACAAAAATTTTCGTGTCCGGATTATTATCCGAAAAAATTGCATAAATATCTTTTCCGCTACGAAAATGACATTCATCTAACGCTTCTTTTGTAATTGGGATGTATTTGCTTCTGTCAGATGTTGTTCCGCTCGACTTTGCAAACCAACGAATATCAGTTGGCCATAATATATTTTGCTCCCCTTTAAGCGTCCGCTCAATGTATGGTTTTATCGCATCATAATCATGAATTGGAACTCGTTCTGCAAATTGTTGATAATTTCGAATTTCTTGATAATGATACTGTTTTCCGAATTCGGTGT
The DNA here is from genome assembly GCA_027858835.1 of Bacteroidales bacterium. Classification (GTDB taxonomy): domain Bacteria; phylum Bacteroidota; class Bacteroidia; order Bacteroidales; family ML635J-15; genus JAQIBY01. The sequence goes on from JAQIBY010000014.1 coordinate 27,764, forward strand.
TTTTTGCAGTATCGATAAGTTCACGAAATTGATTGTTCTGAATTTCAACCGGATGTCGGCGAAATTCATCAATTTGAGCCAATCGTTTGTAGTTAATCAGGTTAACAATAGAATTGATTACTGGCATAATTATTATTATTACACAGCAAATTTGCTTATTTTTAGCCAAAATAAAAAGTGATTATGAATTATCTGGATATTATTATCCTTATCCCGGTACTGTGGATGGCTTTTAAAGGGCTGAAAAAGGGACTGGTAAAAGAAATTGCATCATTGGCAGCGCTTATTGTAGGAATTTGGATTGCCAGCAGTTTCTCTCATTTTTTGGTGGCGCTTCTGGAAGAAAACACTAAAATAGATGAGAATTATATTCCATTAATTGCTTTCGGCGTGGTTTTTATTTTGGTTGTAATACTGATTCATTTGCTCTCAAATGGACTTGACAAACTTGTGAATGCCATTGCGTTAAAACCAGTGAACAAGCTTGGTGGTGCAGTTTTTGGTGCAGCGAAAGCAGTCTTGATTATTGCTGCGATTTTATTTTTATTCAATCAATTTCTTGTTGTGAAAATGGAATTAATCCCCAAAGAGGTGATGGATAATTCTCTATTGTATAATCCCATCTTGGATTTAATCGAATTTATATATCCCAAAATTGAAAACATTAAGTTTGAGGACTTTCGATTGCATTAAAAACATTGATTTTGAGGCATTTTATTTTGATATAATAAAGCTTTTACTTACATTTGCACAGCGAAAGAGATAAAAAGGGGACGGAAGTCCCCTTATTTTGTACCTTATGATAAAGAAAGAACTCATAGAATCAATTGTAAGTGAGCTTGTTAGCCCACCTGAATTCCTTGTGAACATTCGGGTTGACAAGGCTAATAACATCCAAGTTTTTATTGATAGCACAGCGCAGTTTGATATTGATTCCTGCAAGCGTATCAGTCGTAAACTCGAAGAAAAACTTGACAGAGATAAAGAAGATTTCATGTTGGAAGTCTCATCTCCTGGACTTGATAAGCCTTTTAAAGTAAAAGAGCAATATCAAAAATACCTAAATCGGCAAATTGATTTATGGGCAGATGGTGAGAGTTATAATAATGCTGAAATAATTGAAGTTAATGAGGATTCAATTACCATTGCATTTACAGAAAAAAAACAGAGAGAAACAAAAACATATTTATTTAATCAAATTGAGAAGGCAAAACCAAGCATCAGTTTTAAGTAAAATAACACACAATGGCACAGACTAATTTAATAGACACTTTTTCTGAGTTTAAAGAACTTAAAAGCATTGACCGTGCAACCATGATGAGCGTGCTCGAAGAAGTTTTTCGTGCAACCTTGATAAAAATTCATGGGACTGACGAGAATTATGACATCATTATTAATGTGGATAAAGGTGACTTTGAAATCTGGAGAAACCGCGAAGTGGTATCAGATGAAGCGTTTGAAGATCCGAACCTCGAAATCCCATTATCCGAAGCATTAAAAATCGATGAAGATTACGAAGTTGGTGAAGATGTTACAGATGAAGTGAAGGTTGAAGACTTTGGTCGTCGTGCTATTCTTGCATTAAGACAAAATCTGACCAACAAAATATTGGAACTCGAACGCGATAATCTTTACAACACTTATAAAAATCGTATTGGAGACATCATTACAGGAGAGGTTTATCAAATTTGGAAACGCGAAATATTGGTTCTCGACGATGAAGGAAACGAATTAATCCTTCCCCGTGAAGAACAAATTCCATCCGATTTTTTCCGTAAAGGAGATACCATCCGTGCAATTGTTGAACGCGTGGAAATGCGCAACGGAAACCCCCTGATTATCATTTCTCGCACATCAACTATTTTTCTGGAACGCTTGTTTGAGCTTGAAGTTCCTGAAATTTTTGATGGGCTGATTACTATCAAGCGCATAGCAAGAGTTCCCGGTGAACGTGCAAAAGTTGCAGTAGAGTCATATGATGATCGTGTTGACCCTGTTGGTGCATGTGTTGGAATGAAAGGAAGCCGTATTCACGGAATCGTGCGTGAGTTGAGAAACGAAAATATTGATGTAATCAATTATACAACGAATATTCAACTCTTTATCCAAAGAGCATTAAGTCCTGCTAAAGTTTCCAGTGTGAAACTATTGGAAGGCGAAAAAGCCGATGTGTATTTGGAACCGGAACAGGTTTCTTTGGCAATCGGTAAAAACGGACACAATATAAAATTAGCATCTCAGTTAACCGGTTTCGAGATAGATGTTTATCGCGAAGTAAATGCTGATGACGAAGATGTTGATATTGACGAGTTTTCAGATGAAATTGAAGGCTGGGTTTTAGATGCATTGAAAGCCATTGGTTGTGACACCGCAAAGTCTGTACTTGAATTAAGTCGTGCCGATTTAATTACTCGTACTGACCTTGAGGAAGAAACCGTTGACAATGTGCTTCGCATTCTTAAATCAGAATTTGAATAAATGCTGAGAATTCATGTGTAATTCAACAGAAATAATATTGGGCTAAAATAAATTATGGCAGCAAGTACTAAACAACAGCGACTCAGTAAGATAGCAAAGGAATTCAACCTTGGGATTTCCACCATTGTGGAATTTCTTGAGAAGAAAGGGATTGAGATTGACACAAACCCGAACAGTAAAGTTCCAGAAGAATCCTATGAGCTTTTAATCAAGGAGTTTGGTGACCAAATTACGGTAAAGGAAAAATCCAAGGAGGTTTCCCAACAAATCCGTGAACGCCGTCAGGAGCGGGTTGGAGCATCGAAAGATGAAGAAGCCGAACCCGTATCTGAACCGCCTGAAACAGCTGATTCCAAAGATGAACCGGAGGATGAAGTCTTAATTACGGACAACACATCCACGCATGGAGATACCGGCTTGAAAAAAGAAAAAGAAGCGGAACCAACTGCGAAAAAAGTGGATAAAAAAGAAGAAGCGCCAAAAGAAACCCCAAAACCTGAGGAGAAAAAGTCTGAACCTGCTGCCCAAAAAGAAGACAAAACTCCCGAAAAAGAAAGTACGCCCAAAGCTGAAAAACCCAAAGAAGAAGAAAAAGCCTCTAAAACTCCGTATATTACAAAACCAACAGAGAGTTCAGACGATGATTCGATAAAGGTTTTAGGAAAAATAAACCTGGAGGATTTGAATCAAAAAACACGACCCAAGAAAAAATCGAAAAAAGAAAAACATCTTGAAAAAGAAATAAAAGAACAAGAACGTAAAGCAACGCTTGAAATCCAAAAAGGGAAAGCTAAAAAGGCTGAGCCGAAAAAAGAAGACCCCAAAAAGGTCGAGCATAAAAAGGCTGAACCAAAAAAGGCTGAACCGAAACAGGTAGAGAAAGAGCCGGAGACACCGCAAAAAGAAGAGAAAAAAGTAAGCCCCGAACGCAAGGAAGATTTTCTTGAAACGAAAGTCAAAAAACTTGACGGACCAAAGGTTGTAGGGAAAATAGATATTAACGAATACCTTCAAAAAGAAAGTAATCGGGTTAAAAAACGTCAGGAAGAAAAAGAAGCGCTTAAAGCAGAACGTAAAAAGCAAAAAGAACGCAAAAAGCGAAAACGCATTCCGAAAGATAAAGTTAAACTCGATAATAATAAGCCTACTAATCATGGTAAACCTTCAGGAAAAAAGCCCACACGGAAAAAGAAACTGACTAAATCTACAGAGGTTTCCGATGTTGATGTTCAAAAGCAAATTAAAGACACTTTGGCAAGGCTTGAAAACAAAAAGCAAAAATCTAAAGCAGCCAAATATCGTCGTGATAAACGAGATGCTGTCAGCAAAAAGCGGCAAGAAGATGAAGAACGCGTAGAAGCCGGTAAAAGCACATTGCAAGTTAATGAATTTGCTTCCGTAAGTGAATTGGCATCCATGATGGACAAGCCGGTAACTGAAGTTATCATGGCTTGTATGAGTGTGGGATTGACTGTTTCAATCAATCAACGATTAGATGCTGAAACAATGACAATTGTCGTTGACGAATTCGGATATGACATCAAATTTGTAAGTGCAGAAGACACCGAAGATATTGAAGATATTGAGGATTCAGAAGAAGATTTACTCCCGAGAGCACCGATTGTTACCGTAATGGGTCACGTTGATCACGGTAAAACAAAACTCTTGGATTACGTTCGTCATGCGAATGTAGTTGCCGGTGAGGCCGGAGGAATCACTCAGCACGTTGGTGCATACAGCGTTGAACTCGACAATGGAAAACGAATCGCTTTCCTTGATACTCCGGGTCACGAAGCATTTACAGCAATGCGTGCTCGTGGTGCACAGGTAACAGATATCGCAATTATTGTAATTGCAGCTGATGATGATGTGATGCCACAAACCATTGAGGCAATAAATCACGCATCTGCAGCAGGTGTGCCTATGGTATTTGCAATTAATAAAGTGGATAAACCAACTGCCAATCCTGAGAAAATTAAGGAGAAATTGGCAAATATGAATTACCTCGTTGAAGATTGGGGTGGGAAATATCAATCTCAGGAAATTTCAGCACTCGAAGGGCTCAATGTTGATGCATTGCTTGAAAAAGTACTTCTCGAAGCTGAACTGCTTGATCTGAAAGCAAATCCGGATCGTCCGGCAGAAGGAACCATTATTGAATCTACACTTGATAAAGGACGTGGATACGTGGCAACCTTGCTGGTGCAAAAAGGTACATTGAAACAAGGTGACATGGTTTTGGCAGGCACACATTTTGGTCGTGTGAAAGCGATGTTTAATGAGCGCCAAAAACGAATTGATGAAACCGGACCATCAACACCGGCAGTACTCCTCGGATTAAACGGTGCACCGCAAGCAGGTGATACCTTCCGTGTGATGGAAGACGAAAGCGAAGCAAAACATATTGCATCTCGACGTGAGCAATTGCAACGTGAGCAGAACCTTAGAACACAAAAACATATTACCCTCGATGAAATCGGACGTCGTTTGGCACTCGGTAACTTCCAGGAAATTAATGTGGTTGTAAAAGGTGATGTTGACGGATCAATCGAAGCATTATCCGATTCACTTGAGAAATTGTCCACGGACGAATTGAAAGTGAATGTAATCCACAAAGCAGTCGGACAAATTACCGAAACGGATGTTATGTTGGCTTCTGCGTCCAATGCAATTATTATTGGATTCCAAGTAAGGCCTTCAGTTGTCGCAAGACGTTTGGCCGAGAAAGAAGAAATCGAAATCCGTCTGTACTCTATCATTTACGATGCAATCAACGAAATGAAAGCTGCTATGGAAGGAATGCTTTCACCTGAAATTAAAGAGCGTATTCAGGGAACAGCAGAAGTTCAAAATATCTTTAAAATCACAAAAGTCGGTACAGTTGCAGGCTGTCAAGTGGTTGATGGTAAAATTTTCAGAAAAAGCAAAGTACGCCTGATTCGAGATGGAATTGTAATTTATTCCGGAGACCTCGGGTCGTTGAAGCGTTATAAAGACGATGCAAAAGAGGTGTATTCAGGACAAGAATGCGGACTTAATATCGAAAACTTTAATGACATTAAAGTTGGTGATATGGTTGAAGCATACGAAGAGTTCGAAGTCAAAAAAACGCTGGATAACTAATGAAGCGAAATCATTGGATAATTTTATTAATCATCATCGGGATTGCTGTCTTGATGATGATTTTTATTTTCCCCATAAATAAAAATGGATCTGTAGATGAAATTGAAATTGCTGTGGCAGATTCAGTCCCCGAACCGATATTAAAATACGGGATGCCGGTCGATTCGTTTTTAATTGTATATGATACCATCAAATCCGGGTCTAGTTTATCCGATCTTTTACGCCCGTATCAAGTAAGCCTGCTGACAATTGATAAAATCGGACGCATGTCAACCGATAGTTTTCGGGTTGACAGAATTCGTGCAGGACAACCAATTGCATTGTTTTGTAAAAAAGATACAAGCATTGGGTTACAGGCAGATTTTATGGTGTATGAAAATAACCATATTGATTATACGATTTACGATTTCCGCGACAGCATCATCATAAGTCGAGGTCAAAAACCGGTTGAATATCAAGAAAAATCCGTAAAAGGCAGCATCGAATCTTCTTTATGGATGGCATTAAAAAATCAGAATGCAAACACATCTTTGGCGCTTGAAATGTCAGAGATTTTCGGCTGGGTAATTGATTTTTTCGGCATTCAAAAACACGATGAATTTCGCATAATATATGAAGTGGCCGTTGTTGAAGGGAATCCCATTTTTGTCAACAAGATAAAAGCTGGAAAGATGGTTCACATGGGGCGCGAATATTGGGCAATACCCTTTACGGTCGATTCCGTTGAAAGTTTTTATGAACCAGACGGAGCATCATTGCGCAGAACATTTTTAAAAGCTCCGCTTAAATACAATCGCATTTCGAGTCGATACACAAATAGTCGGTTTCATCCCATTTTACACAAAAACACGCCCCATTTGGCAGTTGATTATTCTGCACCCACGGGAACACCAATCCGTACCATAGGCGAAGGAGTTGTCACTTTAAGACGTTATGGCAGAGGCGCTGGGAATTATGTAAAAGTGAAACACAACTCAGTTTACACAACAGTTTATATGCATATGTCCCGTTACGGGGAATTTCATGTCGGAGAGCGAGTAAAACAAGGTGATATCATCGGATATGTCGGCAGCACCGGCTTATCTACCGGGCCCCATCTCCATTTTGAGGTGCATAAAAACGGACAGAAAATTGACCCGCTGAAATTAGAAAGTCCACCCGCCGAACCTATCCCCGATAGCCTTATGGACGAGTTTATTAAAGTCTGCGACCATTGGGTAGAAAAAATTGAAGGGGTTGAATAAAGCAGAACTACAGCAAATATTGCCAGTCAAAATAATACAGGAGTCTAAGCGAAACAGTGTTTGTGTATTGATTACTGAATAGATATTGCATGTTTTCTGAATAACGAGGGAATTGTAAATGCTCCGGAATAAACTCTGATGAAAATCCGTTACTTTTCCAGTTAACGCTTAAGAACGAGCCGGGCGCAAAGTTCCAGGAATATAAGATGTCGAGATTGAATGTGTTATAATTGATGTCGTCGATATTGATAGCACCGTATTCATTATTATATTCTTCTCCCAGATATCCGTCAGCATTTAACAGGGCAAAGGACAAGTAATCAACTTTTCTCCAATAGTGTCTAAGTGACAAGCTCAGGTACATTTTATTTGTAAAAACCCAATTGAAGCTAATGTTTTGCACATAAGTTTCCACATCTCTATTTGCAAAAAGTATTTCCTGATTTGTTTGAAAAGAGGTGACATATCCGACATTGTTATAATCCAGATCATATTCAACACCGGTTCTGAGGTTAATTTTATCATTAATTCTGTAGCGCAAAAATGTGCGCCCGTAAAAACCGTATCGTTTTGTAAAATCTGACATTGCACCAATTTTAAAATCAAGTGCGAGTGTTTTTCGGTAATCTGTAGAAAAATAAATATCCTCACTGCTGATGCCGGGTCGTTTAAAAACACGTCCGTCGGTACGAGCTTCATAATAATCGTGAATTTCAAAAGGTTTAATATGAAGATTGTTCCAAATGCTTAAGTATTTTCGTGTTTCAGCATAGGAATATAATCCGGCATAAACCGATTTATAGACGAAAGGTTTGTAAAGATTGCTATAATATAAACCCAGCGTATTTCGTGTTTTGTTAAATCCTCCGAATGTCTCATATTTATTATGTGATAGTTCAATGCCCTGTTGGAAATCATTATTTGCACTAAGATATCCGAGGTCGTTTTGCTCATAATTGTCTGAAATCAGATAATTATAGTAGTTGTATTGCCATTCTCCATTAAGTTTTCCGAGTCCGCCGTAGAATTTGAACCCGTTGCTGAGACTGTCATTTGCAGAAATGCTGTCTTTAATATTACTCCAGGCGCCATTACCGAAAATTCCGAATTTATTTTGTTTTTCCATAACGCGCCATGCAATTCCGGCAACGTTTGCGTGATATGCATTATCCGGTCTGTCAACCCGAGTATTTGTAAAGTTTAAATAGGAATTATTATTAAAGGCCTGATCGAGAACTAGGATATTGTAGTTTGCCCAGGGTTCGGTTAATATTTGCTCTGTGTCGCCGTCGGGATTAATGACTTCTGCATAAGTGTTAGCAGTAATGGCATTTAAAAACCCGACAGCTAGGTTGTTTTCTCCTCTTCCGGACAGTTTGACAGCGTTTATTAAACGGGAATATCTCGGGTTTTTAATAATTTGGTATCCTTGAATGCCCAGATTCTGGATTTCATTATACTTTTCAGGGATTTTTCCAATGCGGCGTGAATAAAATAAGTTAGCTTTCTGAAAGAGTTCGGTTCCTTCTGTAAAAAATGGACGATTTTCATCGTAATATGTTTCAAACGGAGTTAAGTTTAACTCTAAATCATCCGATTTGACTTGTGAAAAGTCGGGAATTAGTGTCAAATCCAATGTGTGACTTTTACTTAATCCCAATTTCATATCTAATCCACCACCGAAACCATATGTCCAATCGTTTGAGTTTTCGTGTTTTGTGATATTTCCTGTTAAATAGGGGTAAAGTGCGAGTCGTACCGGTGGATTCAGATTTTTCAGATTGGTAATTGCACCCATTTGTTCGGAGCGATTTCCTTTGGTTTGATCCACCGCTTGCCAACTTGTTGTTTCGCGGGTTCGCCGAATTTGTCGCCAAAAGTTTACAGCCCATGATTGCTCGGGTTTTTCGGGAAAGCGGATTGCAGAATAAGGGATTTTAATTTCTATAGTCCAGCCTTCGTCATGAATGTTTACTTCGCTTTCCCAAACCGCATCCCAGTTATAATCCTCATTACCGTCAGATATGCGAACATCGGTTTGAACATTGGAAGCTGTTACCTTGAATTCGTACATGTTTAAGCCGTCGTTATTGGGATTCAGGCTTATCCAAAATAAATCGGTATTTCCATTGTCAACATCTCGCCGTGTAAATTCTTTAAGAATTTTATCTGGCGTGGTATCATAAAGCACCGCTGCTACATATATTGCTTTATTGTCGTAAAGTAGTTTTATTTCAGTGTTGAAATTTGGGGTTTCGCCAAAATTTGGTTCGTAAATTATAAAATTTCCCGTCGAATTTGCTTGTTTCCAGGAGGTTTCGTTTAGTTTGCCGTCAATTTGAATTTTTTCTTCAGTTCGGAAAGCCTTAAGTTCTCGGTTTTGCGAAAACCCGGCGAATCCCATGAGGATTAATAAACTACTGATGATGATTTTAATGTTATTCACAATTTATTTTAACTGTTTAAATTCAAATCTTTTTCAAAAATGCGAAAATAGTGAATAAAAACTTGATAATCTTCTAAAAATTTATCAATTTTAGAATCTGATCAAAGCCATAAATGTATGCCGTATTTTAAAATAGAGACGAATCGTAAAGTTCCGTATCGTGTACAGTTTACTAAGTCAGCAAGTTATTTATTAAGTGAATTGCTTAATAAGCCTGAAAAATTTGTGATGATTTCCATGCATGATGAGCATGAAATTCGTTTTGGCGGGAGTACTGAACCGGCTGCATATATTCAGATAAAAAGCATTGGGCTTCCGGATGATTGCGATGAATTTATGCTTTTGGTGACGAGTTTTATCGAGGAAAATCTGAGTATTCCTCGTGATCGGATTTATATCGAATGTGAAAATCTGGATTGCAATCGCTTTGCATGGAATGGCCAGAGTTTTGCAAAGCGTTAGTCTGAAACGAAAAATCTATTAGAATTTAAGCAGTCAGTTTGCCGTTTAATAAGTTATCAGGCGGGTGTTGAAGGGAAAATTAACTAATTGTAAGTTTGCTCTGAGCTTACTTCTCCATCCGGATTATACATTTTCCAAGTCCCGGTTTTTTCACCTTTGTCGTAAAACATTTCAGTACGAAGATTACCTTCGCTGTCAAAAATTTCCCAATGCCCGTCTTTTTTGTTTTTGGAATAATATGCTCTTGCTTTTAGCGTGCCATCTTCGAGATAGCTTAACCATTCGCCGTGCATCCGACCTTGTTCGTAGCTTCGAATTTCCTGAATTTGTCCATTTGGATAATACAAGGTGGACTTTCCGTCCGCTTCGCCGTCTTTAATGCGCATTTCAATTTTTATTTGTCCGTCATCGTAGAATTCTACGTAATCGCCGGTATAGAGCATTTGATTTGCATCATAATAAAGCCCGTCTTCTGATTTTTGAAGTTGCGCCGCAGCTTGAAATGATAAAAATAGCGCAGCAATTAAGAGTATTGTAAAGCGATTTTTCATGATGAAGTTTTTCTAATATGCGGCAAAAGCCATTCCAGAGTTTTATTTTTTTGGAATGGCTAATGTAATCATTTTAAATTTTATTTTCCCGAAATTATAAGTTTTTCAACTGAATTTGCAGGGTTTTTATTCCAGAAGACTCACAATTAATATTTTCAAACATTGCGTTTTCATAAGAAATGTAAGATGTTTGAATTTGATATTTTCCTGGTTTTACATTTTGAAAAACAAAATTTCCATCGAAATCCGTATAAGTTTCGCTACCGTTGTTTAAGCGAACAGTTACACCTGTTAATGCATCACCGGTTGTTTTATCAATAATTTGACCTTTAATCATACTGGTGACAGATACGTTTTGTTCTGTCTCCGGTTGGTTGTCGCCTTCTTTGTCTAGGTGAGCAAAACTCGAAAGACTTAATACTAAACTGATGATGATTGCAAATAATTTCATAATTTATCGTTTTCGTTCAGGACAAAAGTACAATCCCAATTTTGTGTGATTATGAAGTAAATGTTACCTTATTGTTAAGCATTTTAATGTTGACAGGTACTGCGGATTCTTGTTTTTATTTTCATTGATAAAATATGCAGTTTTTCATCCGGATTAAATGTTAACAACTTCTTTATTTTGGATAAAAAACTTCTGCTAAAATAATTTAAGCACAACTTAAAATGCAGAGATACAGGATGGTATAAGTGCGTTGTGGAATTGACTTAATTCACAATCTATCGTTTAAAAAAAGCTCTAGCCTACAACTAAATTCTTAGTAAATTGCCGGATAAAACGAATAAACAAAAAAGCCTTATCATGAAATTACATTTTCTCACGATTGCTATCGCATTTTTACTGCCGCTTACTATCTTGGCGCAAGCACCGCAAATTACTACACAACCCGGGAATAAGCTATTCTGTGTTGATAGTTACGGAGCCCTACAAACCGAAGCGACCGGAGCTGTACCTATAAGCTATCAATGGTATCACAATGAGCTGCCAATTACAGGTGCAACAAGCGAAAGTTTGGTTTTTGATCCGGTTGAGCTTACGGATGAAGGGGAATATTATTGTGAGGTGAGTAATGCAGAAGGAACTGAAACTTCTGATACTGCACAAGTGCTTGTTTTCACAGGTGTCCCACAGGTTGCAACATTAAGCTCAGGAGGAGATTTTTGCGAGGGCAGCGATCAAATATTATCCGTTACTGTCACAGAAAATCCTACAAATTTTGCTTGGTATAAAGATGATGAATTTATCGCCGGAGCCTATGGCCCTTCAATTTCATTAAACGACCTGTCAATTGCAGATGCCGGTGTGTATTATTGTGAATTGAACAATGCTTGTGGTACGATACAAACAGATGATATTGCTGTAAATTTCGTAGAAACAGTTTCCATTACATCACAACCGGTTGGACAAACAGTTTGCGAGAGTGATGATGCCATTTACACAATTGAAGCAGACGGTTCATATTTAGAATATCAGTGGTTTGATAATGGACTTGAAATTCCCGGCGAAATCAATGCGCAATTTACCGTTGAAAACGTTCAAACTGACAATAGTAGCAGTTATCATTGTGTCGTTTCAAATATGTGTAACAGTGTTCAATCCAATGCTGTTGGAATGACTGTGCACACTTATCCACTTGTCACAGCTCATCCAAACGATGCATCTGAATGTCTTGGAGAATCAGTGATTTTAACAAGCACAGCAAGTGGAACACCAACAATTAACGGACAGTGGTTTGTAAATGGACAGGCAGTAAGCGATTCTGTATTTTCCACACTTACCGTGGATTTTGAGACTACTGACACTTTATTCGTTTATCATGCCTTTACAAATGGATGTGGAACGGTAAATTCAGATTCTGCTGCACTTGTTTCGATTTTAGCTCCCATGATTACTGTACAACCGCTTGATACTGCGGGATGTCTGGGTGATGATGCTTCTCTCAGAGTAAAAGTTGTAGGAACAGAGCCCTTTAATTATCAATGGCAATTAAACGGAGCAGATGTAAATGGTTCTACATACAGTGGGGCTAATGATTTTGAGCTATTTATTTCCGGCGTAAATGAAGGACATGAGGGAACCTATACCTGTATTATTTCTAATGAATGTGGACAGATAATATCTAATCCAGCTGAGTTAGATGTTGTTTTACCTCCGAATATTGTATCCCAACCTAATGAAATTACTATCTGTGAAGGAGATACTGCAAATTTTGAAATGATTTTACAGGGAACTGAGCCCTTTGAATTTGCATGGATGAATCCCGGTTCTGATGATGTAATTAACACAACACAAAATTATACCATCAATGGAGTTCAACCTGAAGATGATAATGATTACTACTGTGTTGTTTCTAACGTTTGCGCAGACGTTTCAACCGACATAGTGAGTTTAAATGTGAAAACATTACCGGAATTTGTGTTACAACCGGAGGACCTTGATGCTTGCCATGGAGATTCTGTTGCCTTAGAAGTATCTGTGACAGGAACCAGTCCAATGGATCTATTGTGGTTCCGAAATGAAGGTGCAATTACCGGAGCAGAAGATAGTGTTTTGATATTTGACCCGGCAGAAACATTAGAAACCGGATATTTTTTCTGTGTTGCAATGAATGAATGTGGAATAGCTGAAAGTGATGAAGTGTCTGTAAACATTGGGACTGCACCTGCGATAACCTGGCAGCCATCTGACCAAAGTTTGTGCGAAAATGAAACATTGACATTGTATTCCAGTGCCAGTGGTGAAAATGTCTTTTATCAATGGTTTAATAATGATGAAGAAATTCCCGGACAAAATGATACCATTCTTTTAATTCCTGCAGTGGACGACGTAATGGCCGGAGGATTTTATTTCCAAGCATATAATGGTTGTGCGTCCGTTAATTCCGATGTTGTAACTGTAGATATTGACCCCGCACCTGAATTCGACCTTGGTGAAGATCAGCATCTTTGTGATGGAGAAAGCCTCATTTTAAGTACTGATGTGCTTGCACAATCCTATAGCTGGAATGAAGGGCTGAGTACTGCTGCAAGTTATGAGGTCAATTCAACCGGTGAATACACACTTGCTGCTATTGGTGATAATGGCTGTACCGGATACGACACCGTTTATATTGAATTTCATCCTTATCATACCGTAATTCTTGGTGATGATTTATCGAATTGTGGTTCATTGACATTGGATGTTGGTGAAGGAGCATACAGTTATCAATGGAATACCAGCAGCACAGAGCCAAGCATTGAAGTCACAGAATCTGGAACCTATTATTGCACTACTGAAGGGGATGCTTTTGGCTGTATTTCCAGCGATACTGTGGAAATCGAAATTCTCACCGTTCCTGTGATTGATTTGGGTAATGATCATACCATTGCACGCGATTCATCCGTTACTTTAAGTGTTGATGAAGAATTCTTATCGTATTACTGGAGCAACGGAACCAATCTGCATGAGGCAGTTTATACTGGCGATTATCTTGGTGCAGGAACGCATGTAGCATGGGTTATGATAACTGCAGAAAATGGTTGTGCTACTAGTGATACTATTCAAATCATTGTGTTGCAAGGTGAATCTGTCGGACAAATCCGAAAAGGAGAGATGGTTTCCATTTATCCAAATCCTGCAAAAGAAACAGTAACATTTGAATTTGATTTGCAAGAATCGCTTGTTAAATTTGATGTGTTGGATGTCAACGGACGTGTTGTGCTTTCTGTTAACGAAAATCAATATAAAGGAATGCGTAATATTGATTTAAATGCATTGCAATCCGGTTTATATATTATTAATTTGCAAACAAAAAGTCGGAGTATAAATTATCGCTTGATCAAAGAATAATAATATGGCAAAAAGACCAAAAGAAAGAAAACTTTTTAAAAGTCGGATACGTGGTTCCTTTATCACCACTACACTGAGCATGACATTGGTGTTGTTTTTACTTGGGATTGTCGGCTATCTTTTCCTTAATGCCCAACTATTATCAGAGCATGTCAGAGAAAATATCTGCTTTAGCGTTCGTTTGCAGGAAGATGCCCGTGAGCCGGATGTAATCGCATTTAAGAAAAATCTTGATAAGTTGAGTTTTGTCCGATATACCGAGTATATCCCGAAAGATAAGGCCGCAGAAAATCTGGTGGAGGATTTGGGTGAAGATTTCATGGATATCCTAGACGAAAATCCCTTATGGAGCTCAATTGACTTGTATCTGGAGGCTAATTATGCAAACCCCGACTCCGTTGAGGTCATTGAAAAACGAATTCGACAATACGAAAATTTGGTCGAGGATGTTTCTTATCAAAAGGATTTGCTCTATGCTGTTAATAAAAACATTCGAAATATTTCGTTTGTTTTTCTCGGATTTGCCGTGTTGTTAATTCTTATCTCATTCGCATTAATTAATAACACTATTCGCCTGATGGTGTATTCGAAGCGATTTTTAATTCGCACCATGCGATTGGTGGGAGCGGCAAAACCATTCATTCGAAGGCCATTTGTTTGGTCGGGTGTGTGGCAAGGTGTGCTCGCTGCAATAATTGCCAGTGCAATGCTTGCCGGCTTAATTGATTTGTTTAATAAAGAGTTTGCAGATGTTATCAGCTTAAGCGAATTGAGTATCGTAATCCCTTTATTTGTGATTGTGTTAGGTTTAGGCGTAATTATTTCGTATATTTCGACCCTTTTTTCAGTCAATAAATATTTGAGAATTAAATCTGAAAACTTGTATTATTAGCCATGAATACACAAAAAAAGAAAAAAGACACTCAGAAACCGGTTTTTGCTTTTGATAAGCAGAACTACATTCTCATGATTGTAGGGTTTGTTATCATTGTATTGGGATATATTTTAATGTCAGGTGGCGCAGCTGATGACCCTGCAGTTTTCAGCGATGCTATTTTTAATTTCCGACGGATAACCCTTGCACCCATTCTTATTGTAATAGGTTTTGGCATAGAGATTTATGCGATATTAAAAAAACCTACAAGTAAAGAAATGTCTGAAAATTCAGAACAATAATTTCTGATGGGGACTTCTATAATTTAACTCATTGTCAGTTAAATAATTATACCTATATTTGGGCATAAATAAATACAAAATAAAATGACAAAACAGGTATATAAATCAAAAGGCGAAAAAGGATT